>DATLTH010000670.1:0-5250 GCA_035533695.1 Allostellaceae bacterium
GCTCGGAATCGGGGCTGCCGCTCGACGCCGGCCACATCTGGGTCCCGATGGATGACTACAACTGCATGGTCTACAACTGGATGTATTCGACGACCGACGCGCCGCTGACCGAGGACGACCGGCGCGAGCGCGGCATCGGCAACGGGCCGGATTTCGTCGATCCGAAAACCTTCCGCTCGAAGCAGAACCGGTCGAACGATTACGGGCTCAACCGCGACGTTCAGCGCACCGAGAGCTACACCGGCATCGACGGCATCAACCAGCAGGACCGGGCATTGCAGGAAACGATGGGCCGCATCGTCGACCGCTCGAAGGAACACCTCGGGCCGGCCGACAAGGCGATCGGCCAGACGCGGCGCATGTTGCGCGCAGCGGTAAAGGCGGTCGAGGCGGGCGGCAATCCCGACGGCACCGGCACCAGCTACTACCACATCCGCGCCGGCGAGGAGGTATTGCCGAGCGATGCCGATTGGCACGCGATCCTGGCGCCCGACATCACCAAGGAAAAGATCCTGCAGACGGTGTAGCGCCGGAGGGCGCCGGCGGCTCCCAAGGCCTCCGGCGCCGTCCCGCGCCCGTCCTGCGCCCCTTGGGGGTCGTGCGCGATGTGTGCCGGCATGCGCAAGGCGGTCTTGTTCCTCCTGGCATTTGCCGTTGCGCCCGGCGCCGCCGCCCACCCGCTCGATCCGCTCAGCGCGCCCGAAATCGAGACCGCGGTCTCGGTGCTCCGCGCAGCGGGGCTGGTCGATAAAGCGACGCGGTTTGCCCTGATCGACCTCGACGAGCCGAGCAAAGCCGCGGTGCTCGGCTGGCGGCCCGGGCAGCCGTCCGCGCGCAAGGCCTTTGTCATCGCACGGCGCAACCGTGTGGTCGACGAAGCGGTGGTCGATCTCACCGCCCGCAAGGTCGACCGCTGGGAAGCCATTCCCGGCGTGCAAAGCGCGATTTCCGGTGCCGAGTGGCACCGCGCGCAGCAGATCGCCACGCATGATGCCGGCTGGCGCAAGGCGATGCGCGCGCGCGGGTATGCCGGTTTCGACAAGCTGTATTGCGAGCCGCGGTCGGCGGGAGACGGCGCCGACCCGATCGCGGCGGGACGCCGGCTGGTCTGGGTGACCTGCTTCGACACAAGAGGCACCAACAACATCCGGGCGCGTCCGATCGAGGGGCTGGTCGCGGTTGTCGATCTCGATGCCGGCCGGGTCGTCCGGCTGATCGACAGCGGCCCCGTCCCGGTCAGCCGCGAGACCGCCGAATTCGGCGAGCGGCCCTACCCGAAAGCGCGGCCGGCGCGCGTGCATTTGCCGTCCGACGTCACGGTCGACGGGCATAGCGTGCGCTGGCAGGGGTGGTCGTTCCGCTACCGGATGGACCGCCGGGTCGGGCTGATCGTGTCGCTGGTCAGGCACGAGGACCGCGGGCGCCGGCGTATGGTGCTGTACCGCGGCTCGGTGGCGGAGATGTTTGTGCCTTATATGGCCGACCGCGCCACCTGGTCGTTTCGTGCGGCGCTCGATGTCGGCGAATACGGCTTTGGCTGGCTGTCGTCGCCGCTGGTGGCCGGCACGGACTGCCCGCCCGATGCGATGATGCTCGACGCGGTACTGCCCGACGATTTGGGGCGGCCGGTCGTCGCGCACTCGGTCGCCTGCCTGTTCGAACACCGCACCGCGAGGCCGTTATGGCGGCATGCCGAAAGCGCCAGCGGCCGCTATGCCGGACGCGCGGAGAGCGAACTGGTGCTGCGGACGATCCCCAGCGTCGGCAACTATGATTACGTGATCGACTGGGTACTGACCGAGGCCGGAACCATCCGGGTCGATGTCGGCGCGACCGGCATCGACGAGGTCAAAGGCGTCACCGCGCGGACGATGAGCGACCCGTCAGCGGCGCGGGATACCGCCGACGGCAGGCTGGTCGCCCCCAACCTCGTGGCCGTCAACCACGATCATTTCCTGTCGTTGCGGCTCGATGTCGATATCGACGGCGCCGACAATACTCTGCTGCGGGAAAGGCTGGTGCCTGAACGGCCGAGCGCCGACAGCGCTGGAAGGAGCGTATGGCGCGTTGTGTCGGAGCCGGTCAAGACGGAAGGCCCGCTCGGCGATGCCGGACTCGCCCGGCCGGAGGTCTGGCGCATCGTCAACCCGAATGTCACCAACAGTCTTGGCGGGCATCCCGGCTATGAGCTGCGCCCCGGACCGACGGCGATTTCGCTGCCCGCGCCCGCTGATCCCGCTCAGCGCCGCGCCGCGTTCTCGGCCGCGCCGCTGTGGATCACCGCTTACGATCCCGAGGAACTCTACGCCGCCGGTACCTACCCGAACCGGAGCGGCGGCGGGCTGCCGGCCTTCACGTCCCGGCACCGCCCCGTCGAGAACGCCGACATCGTGCTGTGGTACACGATGGGCTTTCACCATCTGCCGCGGCCCGAAGACTGGCCGGTCATGGCGACGCTGTGGAACAGCGTATCCCTGGTGCCCTACGGCTTCTTTGATCGCAACCCGAGCCTCGACCGGCCGCCCGGCGGCAACCGTTGAGGGCAACCGGTTGAGGGCAATGCCGGGCAATCGCTGACGCGCGGCGCAGCCGATCGAGAAAACATGATGTATTAGGTTGAAATACTCGCCATAATCTAACGCGAGAGTGTTCGGCTCGGGGAGAACGTTCGATGATCCGCTACCCGCTGATCCTGTGCCTCGGACTCCTCGCTGCTGCATGCGTCGGCTCGGCGCCGGCAGCGCCGCCACCGCCTCCTCCTCCGCCGCTCGCCAGCGGCCCCGTAACCCAGCCGCAGGGCGAACTCGCGCCTCTCGGGCAGGCCTGCGACGGCACCGCGCAATCCTTTGTCAATGCCGTCCAGCTGTTGAAAGCCGGCTACAGTCCCGCGCCGGGCCACGGGACGTATCAGCCGCCCAGCGGGTCGCCGCAACATTGGCCCGCTGCGATCAGCAACGACCTGCAGCAGGCGTTTGACCATGCCCCGCCCTTTTTCCAGCAATATCTCTGCGGGTTGAACGGCATTTACATCAATGCTTCGGCCTGCCCCGGCAACGATCCGACCAAATGCGGCGCCGGCGCGCCGTTCGACGGCGCGTGGGGCTTCCGCAGCCGCGCCCCGACCGATTTGGGGGATCGATATATCGCGATCTCGGCGACGCTGTGGCCGAACGGCGGTTCCGCCACGCCATTCGACGCCTACGAAGGCCAGATATTGCAAGACTATCGGCCGGCGGGGGCGGGCGTAGCAGTCTTCCCGAGCGCCAACCCGAACGATCCATGGATGACCGTGCTGGCCGCGCTGGCGCATGAGGTCGGCCATGTCGTGTGGGCCGAGAGGACGATCCCGAGTGTTGGCTACAACTATGATTTCACCGGGCTGATCAGCTGCCCGGCCGGCGATTTCTTTGCCGGCTGGGCCTACAACAAGAACGATCCGAACCATAAGGACCTGCAGCCGAAAGGCCGGTGGCGTCAATACAAGGATCGCGCCAACGCGGCGAACTCGCGTCTCGACCACAGCGTCTCGTCGCCGTCTCTCCGCGATCTCGATGCCCCGGCGACGGCCAACACCGCTCTCGCTCAGCTCCTACAGCCGGGTCAGCCTTGGGCAAGCCTGTTCGGCGCCCAGACGCCCGACGAGGATTTCGTCGAATCCTATGTCATGGCGGTGCTGACCGGCGACAATCCGAGCAACGGCAGCTTTGCCGGTCCGCTGACCTCGTTGCCGCTCAGCATCCCAGGGGCTACGGGTCCGGCCCCGGACGTCGCCGGAGACCTGGTCAGCGGCCACAAGCCAGAGCTGGCCAACAAAATCCGCTGCATCCCGCTGTAGCCGGGCCGGCGGCGGGTATCTATGGCGCCTGCTGCCGGGCCGCACGCCAGGCGGCGGTCTCGGCCATCCGGAAGGAGACGCGCAGCGGCACGACCCCGGCATCGAGGTGGGCGCGGATGGCGGCGAGCATCGCTGCCGCGTCCTCGCGCTTCCGATCGACACGGCCGCCCGGCAGCCACGCGGCGAAGGCGCGCAACGCCGCTCCCGGCATTCCGCCCGTCGCGGCCGCCGCAAGCAAAGTCTCGTAGCTGCGCTCCTTGTAAAACAAGCCCTTCGCAATGTCGGTCAGCCGCGCCGACAATGCCCGATCGATAATGCCGTCCTCGGTCGCGGCATCCAGCGTCGCGCGGATGTTGACCATTGCCTCGGTCAGCGGCGGATAGCCGAGCTCCTCGGGCCCGTGCAAGACCGCGACCTCGTCGTCGTCTTCGAGAGTGCCGTCGCGAAAGGCGTCGTAGACCCGGCCGATGCCGCGCATGCCGAAGCGGTCGAGCTCGGCGGCGCGCAAGGCGCCGATGCTGGCCGCACCGTAGACGTGAATGCCCGCTGCCATCGCCCACAGGATCTCCTTGTGCCAGACCGTCGGCACCACCTCGAAATAGCCGTCGACGATACCGATGATTTTCGGCCGGGCGAGGGCCGCGCGATATAGTTCGCCTTGCCGCACCGGCGCTCGCCATTCGAGTGACGGAACGCACGGCCGCAGCCTGGGCGGCAATGACGGCCCGGCAAAAACGATCGCGCTCACGGCGGCACGGCACGCGCTTGTCGGGCACGCGGGCCGGGGACATAGCTCGGGTGCCTGGGGTCGCCCTCGAGGCCGGGGATGACCACCCGCACGACCGGGATCGCCAGGTCGGGGCGGGTGAAGTCGACCGCGACGACGCGGCCGATGCCGGTCGCCTGCAGATGCCGCAGCAGCACGCGCAGGTCGGCCGCCAGATCGTCGGTCGCACAACCGGCGATCGCGCCGAATTGAAGCGGCGTTTCCTGCCGCGCCAAGGCCGCATAGAGCGCGTCGGCGATGCCGGTATCGGCCGGCTCGCGGTAACGCGCCGGCAGCAGGTCGTCGCGGATGCCGGCGATGTAGGTGAGGCGCGTCTGCGCCGCTTCGGTCAGTGCGCGCGCCAGCGCAACCGCCCGGTCGGGATGGCAGCCCGCCCCCTGGAAGCGGCGCAGATGCCGGGGGTCGCCCGGCGACGGGTCGCGGATCCGGCACAGGAAGGCGGGGACGGCGACATCCGTCGTCACATTCCATGCCTCGACCGCGATGCCGGCACGCTGATATCTGTCGAGCAGCGCACGGCAGTCCGGGTCGTCGACCGAGCCGAGGTCAAGGGTGGTGCCCGCCTGCCGCCGGATGCCCGCCGCATGCCACAGCGCAACCGCGTCGCGCTCGACCAGTTCGCAGATCG
>DATLTH010000671.1:0-5849 GCA_035533695.1 Allostellaceae bacterium
GCACCGTGCTGTCCGGCGGACTGCACCCGCATTATCGCGCGGTGTGCGAAACCTACGCGCAGGTTGCCGGGGTCGAACTGGTGGCGCCGGACCCGACGCCGGGCACCCCGGAAGACCTCGCCGCGCTGATCGATGGCGAAACCGCCTGCGTCGTCGTCCAGAACCCCGATTTCTTCGGCGAGATCCGCGATTATTCGGACCTCGCGGATGCCTGCCATCGGGCCGGCGCGCTGCTCGTCGTCGTCGTCACCGAGATGCTGTCCTTGGGTGCGATTCGTCCGCCCGGCGAGATGGGCGCCGACATCGTCGCCGCCGAGGGGCAATCGTTCGGCAACGCGCTCAATTTCGGCGGCCCCTATCTCGGCCTCTTCGCCAGCCGCGAGAAGTTTGTCCGGCAGATGCCGGGCCGGCTGGTCGGCGAGACCGCCGACGCCGAGGGAAGGCGCGGCTGGGTATTGACCCTGGCGACCCGCGAGCAGCACATCAGGCGCGAGAAGGCGACGAGCAACATCTGCACCAATTCCGGGCTCTGTGCTCTCGCCTTTACGATCCACCTGTCGTTGCTCGGCGAAGCGGGGCTGGTGCGCCTCGCCCATCTCAACCATGCGATCGCGGTGACGGCCGCAGAGCGCCTCTCATCCATCCCCGGCGTCGCGCTGCTCAATGACCGCTTCTTCAACGAGTTCACCCTACGCCTGCCCTCTCCCGCCGCGCCGGTGGTCGCCGCGCTCGCCGCGCGCGGCGTTCTCGGCGGCATTCCGGTCAGCCGGCTCTATCCGGAAAACCCGAAACTGGCCGATCTGCTGCTGGTCGCGGCGACCGAGACGGTGACGCCGGAGGATATCGACCGCCTCGAAGCGGCATTGCGGGAGGTGCTGCGATGAGCGGCGAGACGATCAGCGGCAACCGCGGCCTGCAGCTCGAAGAGAAGCTGATTTTCGAGCAGGATTCGCCCGGTCATTGCGGCGTCGATCTGCCCGAGCCGCCGGCCGTGCGCTCGCGCCTCAACGGGCTCGAACGAAAGGGTCCGGTCGGCCTGCCCGGCCTCAGCGAGCCGCAGATCGTGCGCCATTTCACCCGGCTGTCGCAGAAGAACTACGCGATCGACGCCGGCCTCTACCCGCTCGGCTCGTGCACGATGAAGCACAACCCGCGATTGAACGAGAAACTGGCGCGACTGCCCGGCTTCGCCGATGTGCACCCGTTGCAGCCCGAGGGCACCGTGCAGGGCGCGCTGGAGCTGATCGACACGACGGCGCATTGGCTGAAGGTATTGACCGGCATGCCGGGAATCGCGATGTCGCCGGCGGCGGGCGCGCACGGCGAATTGTGCGGCATCATGACGATCCGCGCCGCCCTCGAAGCGCGCGGCGACCGCCGCCAGCGCCTCCTGGTGCCGGAATCGGCGCACGGCACCAACCCCGCGACCGCCGCGACCTGCGGCTATGCGGTCGAGGCGATCCCGGCCAATTCCCGCGGCCGGGTCGACCTTGCAGCGTTGAAGGCAAGGCTCGACGGCGATGTTGCCGCCTTGATGCTGACCAACCCGAACACCTGCGGCCTGTTCGAGGACGACATCCTCGAAATCGCCGACGCCGTGCATGGCGCGGGCGCCTTCTTCTATTGCGACGGCGCCAATTTCAACGCGCTGGTCGGCCGGGTGCGCCCCGGCGATCTCGGCATCGACGCCCTGCACATGAACTTGCACAAGACCTTCTCGACCCCGCATGGCGGCGGCGGTCCGGGCAGCGGCCCGGTCGCGCTGGCCGCCGAGCTGATGCCCTTTGCGCCGGTGCCGTGGATCGTCCACGGCGAGAATGGTTTCGCGCTGGTCGAGCATACCGATGGGCCGGCGGCGCGGTCGATCGGCCGGCTCAAGGGATTTCATGGCCAGATCGGCATGTTCGTGCGCGCGCTCGCCTACATGATGAGCCACGGCGCCGACGGGCTGCGCCAGGTCGCCGAGGACGCCGTGCTCAACGCCAACTATCTGCGGGTTCGGCTGGCCGATCTGCTGAGCCTGCCGTTTCCCGGCATCTGCATGCACGAAGTATTGTTCGACGACGAATTCCTGAAGGATACCGGGGTGACCACGCTCGATTTCGCCAAGGCGTTGATCGACGAAGGCTTTCATCCGATGACGATGTATTTCCCGCTGGTCGTGCACGGCGCCCTCTTGATCGAGCCGACCGAGACCGAGAGCAAGGCCGGGCTCGACCAGTTCGTCACCGTGGTGCGCGGCCTCGCCGAGCGTGCCCAATCAATCAAGACGGGTGCGGGCGACGCCGCCCAATTCCGCGCCGCGCCGCGCCTCACCCCGCGCCGCCGCCTCGACGAGACCGAAGCCGCCCGCCATCCGGTATTGCGCTGGCGCCCGGCGCCCGAGCGGCAGGAGGCGGCGGAATAGGAAGCGGCATCACCGGGCGCTCTGGCCCGCTGGCCCGACACTATGGAGCGATTTAGAGGCGCGGGTTAAGCTGCATGCCGACAGTACTCCGGACCAGAGGCTTTCGCTTCTATTTCTACAGCCATGAGCCGAATGAACCGCCGCACATTCACGTGGACAAGGCTGGAGCGTCCGCCAAAATTTGGCTGGAACCGGGTGCCGTCGCCCGAAACGTCGGTTTTACGCCGGTCGAATTGGCAGAGGTCGTGCGCCTGGTAATGCAATCGCGTTCTGCCCTCGTGGAGGCATGGGATGAGTTCTTTGGCTGATGTCGCGCCGGATATTCGGGTTCGAGGCGTTCAAGTCGATGATGCCTGCCTGATCGTCGACCTGATGGACGGCCGCACCATCACCGTACCGCTCGCCTGGTACCCTCGCCTCTTGGCCGCGACACCGGATCAGCGCCAACACTGGCAAATGGCTGGCGGCGGCTACGGAATCCATTGGCCGGAAATAGACGAGGATTTGAGCACGGAGGGACTGTTGCGAGGCGCACCGGCGCCCCGCAGGTTGGTCGCTCCGGTTCCGCCCCGCGGCAGGAGCAAAAAATAGGAGTCGAAGCACGCCTATCCCGCAACGAGAGAGGTGCCTGATGTCCCGATATTTATTGATCGAATCGCGCGACCCGTTCGACTCGGGCGACACGGGATTCTGCGCCGATCTGGCGACGCAGCTCGCCGCCGCGAAACACGAGGTTACCGTGTTTCTCGTCCAGAACGGCGTCTTGCCGGCGCGCTCCGGCGCCCGCTCGGGCGATCTCGCCAAGCTGGCGGGCGCCGGGGTCAACGTGCTGGCCGACAGTTTCTCGCTGAAAGAGCGCGGCATCGACGCGACCCGCCTTGCCTCAGGGATCGCGGCCGCGCCGCTCGATGTTGTGATGGATGCCCTCGCCGAGGGCGCCCAGGTCATTTGGCATTAGGGAGGCGATGATGGCCGACAGAAAAACCATCACGATCGCGATCATGGACGCGCCCTATGAGAGCGCGCGCTCGACGACGGCATTGCGCCTCGTCGATCTCGCCGCAAGGCGCGGCTACAACATCAACGTCTTCGCCTATGAAGGCGCGGTATTGCAGCCGTTCGGCGCGCAGAAGCCGCACCCCAACGCGGTGCACGGCCGGGATGTCGAAGAGGAACACCATTTCATCCCGAAGGATGCGATCGCCGCGCTGATGCGGGCGGCGGAGCAGAACGGCGGCAAGATCGACTGGGTCAATTGCGGGCTGTGCGTCGACGAGCGCGGCGCCGTCGATGCGATCCCCGGCGTCAGGCGCGGCTCGCCAGCCGATTTCTGGCAGATGGCCGAGGCGTCCGACAATACCCTCGTCATCGCGACGCGCTGAGGAGGCCCGCCATGAAGACGCTCAGCATCATCGAGAGCGCCTACCGTGCGACGCTCGAAGAGCAGGACGACACGATCGTCTGGCTGCACGGCGCGATGAAGGGCGCCGGCGCCGATCTCGCCGTGCTGTTGCGCGGCAACGCGGTCAACTATCTGGTAACCCGGCAGGACGCCGGCGGCCTCGCGTTCGGCGACTGGCGGCAAACGCAGCCGCCGTCGATCGCCTCGGACCTGGCCGCGCTCGCCGCCAAGGGCGTCGACATCTGCTATGTCGCCGAGGATCTGGCCGAACGCGGCATCGAGCGCAACGAATTGATCAACGGCGCCCAACCGGTGGCGCGCTCGGCGATTGCCGGGCTCATCGGCGGTTTCGGCCGCGTCTGGTACTGGTAGACGCCCCCAGGCCGTGCGGTTCAGCCGCGCGGTTCAGTTGCTTGGCGGACGGCCGCGGCGGCCGGGCGGCGGGACGCCGGGCGCCGCCGTCGGCGGCCCGGCTCCGAGCGATGACTGGCCGAGCGATGACAAGCCGGGATCGGGCACCGTCCCCGGCAGCGGGACAGGCGAGGGCGCGCCCGGTACAGCGCAGGTAGCGCTTGGACCGCCCTCGATCATCGTGGCGGACATCGTCCCGGTCATGTCCCCTGGCATCGCCCCCGGCATCGCCCCTGGCATCGCCCCTGGCATCGCCCCTGGCATCGCGTTCGGGGCGGCGCGGGTCGCGCTCGGTCCCGCTCGTGTGCCCCCCGCCTGTGTGCCGTAGCTCAGGCTGGACGGCGGCACGGCCCCGAGCCCGACCAGCTGACCGCCGATCGGGCGCGGCAGCTCCGGCTTCGGCGCCCCGGCCGACGCCACCAGCGCCTCGACCTGAGCGTTGGTCAGCTTGACCCGATAGAACTTGTCGTAGAAGTCGCAGGTCGTCGTGCGCAAATCTTCTTGCAGCATGTTCGGATAAAGCAGGCTCGACAGCCAGTACAGCCCGATCAGCCGGTTGACCCCGGCGGGATCGTCGATCCAGCCGAACGGGTTCGCCGGTTCGAGATAGACCCGGTCGTGGCGCACCGCCGAGAGGCGCCTCCAGGCCGGATTACGCCGCATACCGGCATAAAACCCGCGCTGTTCGGCGATGATGATCTCAGGGTCCCAGCTCGCCAGCTCGGCGTAGGTGACCGCGACGTCGCCGCCGCGGCCGAGCGGCGCGGCGACATTGATCGCGCCCGCTTCGTCGATCGCCTCCCCGGCCGCCGAGCCGGGCAGCGCGGTGACCAGCCCGTCGCGGCCGCGCGCAAAATAGACGCGCGGGCGCGTGTCGGCGGGCCGGATCAGCAGGCGGCCGCGCAATGCGGCGATCGCGTGCTCGGCGTACAGGCCGAGATCGCCGCCGCGATCGGCGACCCCCAGCATCGCGCCGGTCGAGCGCAGCACCGCCGGCATGCGGGCAAAGCTGTCGTCAATAAGGATGTAGGGAATGCCGGCCAGCGCCTGCACCTGGTCAGCGAAGGCGGCGCGCTCGGGGGTGACGCTTCCGGCATCGACGATCAGGTCGGCGCGCACGCGGCGGGCCGTCTCGGCCATGCTCGCCGGGGTCGATCGGGGGCCCCAGCGGAGCGCCGGCAAGCCCCGCGGACGCGTCAGCAATGCGGCGCGGCTGATCCCGGCCAGCTTGTCCGGCGCCAGCACGTAAATCAGCACTTCGGCATTGCGTTCGGCCGGCAGAATCCGGCCGATCCGGTCGGGCAGCGTGACATGGCGGCCGGCGGCATCGGTGAACTCGGCCGACCAGGCCGCCCTCGTGGGGGCAAACAGGGCGACGGCCGCCAGGAGCAGCAAGGCCGTTCCCAGACACTTCTGACACAAGATCGCGACGAGCGAGCGAGGCGGCATCATTGGCTCTCAATCTGACCGTGAATCCGGCGGCGGACGATAATACCGGCGATCCTGCCGGCAACCTGCCGGCGGCACAAGCCGGCGCTGGCCGCACCCCGCAAAAACCGCATGCCATGGGGTTCGATCGATCGATAATCGGGCGAGCCCCGCGCCGCTCCTGATCGGCAGGGATGCGCG
>DATLTH010000672.1:0-4277 GCA_035533695.1 Allostellaceae bacterium
ATTGCGGGCGGCGATGGACGGGCTGCTCGCCGGACGCGGCATCAGGCTCAATGTCGAGATCGAGATCAACGACAACGAAACGATGCGCCTGATGGTGCAGCAGGGCGTCGCCGCGTCGATCCTGCCCTATTCGTCGGTGGCACGGGAATGCGCGCGCGGCCTCCTCGCGGCATACCGCATCACCACCGACGGGGTCTTTCGCACCCTGGCCGTGGGGGTCCGCGCGAGCCGCTCAGCTTCACTGGCGCGCGAAGCGGTGATCCGCACGCTGAGCGAAGTCGTCGCCGAGATGGCGCAGGACGGTCGCCTCGCCCTCGGCCCGCGCAGCCGATCGATGCCGCGGCGCGGCCGGCCGGAACCGGTCATGCCGCGGCGCGATGACAGCGATACACAACCGGTATTTTGAACATCGCCTGTCGTCGGCTTACGCTCTCGGCAGAGGCTCAAGGGAGCACGCGATCATGCAGTTCGGATTGTTCGGCAGCGCCGCGGCCCGGCGTCCGACGAGTGCCGAAGCCGGCGAATTCGACAGCAGCGAAGGCTTTCGCGACTTCATCGATTACAATGTCGAAGCCGAAGCGCTCGGCTTTCGCGGCAGCTTTGTCGTCGAGCACCATTTCACCGGCTACGGCCAGGTATCGGCGACCTTGAACCTGCTGACCTGGCTCGGCGCGCGCACGACGACCCTGCGGCTCGGCACCGCGGTCATGGTGTTGCCGTGGCACAACCCGGTCCTCCTCGCCGAGCAGGCCGCGACGCTCGATCTGTTGTCCGGCGGGCGGCTCGATTTCGGCATCGGCAAGGGCTACCGCTACAACGAGTTCGCCGGGTTCCGCGTCCCGATCAAGGAGGCCGACGCGCGCTTCGACGAATGCCTCGGGGTCATCGTCAAGGCGTGGACCTCGAACGAGAAATTCTCGCACCGCGGCCACTACTGGCAGTTCGACGAGATCACCGTCGAGCCGCCGACCGCGCAGCGTCCGCATCCGCCCATTTGGATGGGCGCCGGCGGCGAAAGCTCGGTGCGCCGGGTCGCCGAGCGCGGCTACAATCTGCTGCTCGGGCAGTATGCCTCGCCCGAGGATGTCGGCCGCGCGATCGCCGCCTACCGCGACGCCGTCGAGGCGAAGGGGCGGGTTTTCGATCCGCTCTCGGTCGGCGTCACTCGCGCTTTTTTTGTCTGCGACACGCGGGACGAAAAGGAGGCGGCGCTCGAACGGCGGTTGGTCAACCGGGTGCGCCAATTGAAGCTGGCGACCCAGCCCGACGGCACCGTGCTGGGCGGACCGGACCGCGCCAGCGGCGACCCCGACCTGGTCAACCGCAACAGCGCGATGTACGGGACCCCGGACGAGATCGCCGAAAGGCTCGACGCGCTACGCCATGCCGGGGTCGGCTATGTGCTGATCAACGGCGGCGGCTCGGGCGGCGGCAGGCGCGGCCGCCAGAGCCTGCGCCGCTTCGCCGCCGAGGTGATGCCGCATTTTAGGGACGCAGCGCCGTCGCGGCAGGCGGCGGAATAACACGAGGGTCGGCCAAAGCCGCGCCCCGGCGAAAGCCGGGGTCTACTTGTCCGGCGACCGAGTGTCTGAAGCGTGGGTCTCGGCTTTCGCCGGGAATGCGGATTTTTGGGAGAGGCACGCGATGAAGATCCACAATCTCTACACCGACGCCGTGGGCGAATCGCATTTTCGCGACATCGAGGTCGAATGGATCGAAACCCGGCGCGGCAGCAAATTGTCGAAAAAACTGCCGGCGACGGGCGTTATCTTTCGCGAGACCGCGGCCGAGCACAATGTGGACTGGCACCCCGCGCCGCGCCGGCAATACATCGTCAACCTCGATGCCGGGGTGAAGATCACCGCCAGCGACGGCGAAAGCCGCTTCATCGCGGCCGGCGACGTGATCCTGGTCGAAGACACCACCGGCAAGGGTCATCTGTCCGACCATGTCGAGGGCAAAATCCGCCACTCGCTGTTCATCCCGATCGAGTAGCGTGGAGCCAAACCTGCCCGCTTCCCCGTTCGTCATGCCCGGGCTTGACCCGGGCATCCCTGGACCCCCGGGTCGAGCCCGGGGGTGACGCTGAGGTTTCAGCCGCCGCGTCGTCTTTCACGACCACGACTACACGCTGGAGGGAATCTGACGGCGCTACGGCAGGCGCGGCAGGATTTTCTCGGTCAGCAGCGTGAAGGTGTCGTGGCTGAGCGGCGCGCATAACAGGTAGTCGAGGCCGATCTCCTCGCGCAGCCGCAAAATCTCGTCGAGCACCGCCTCGGGCGTGCCGTGCAGAATAACCTCGTCGAGGTAGCGCTTTACCGGGTCGATCCCCGGCCGGTTCGGATCGGTGAGGCCGACCGGGTTGTGCTGCGCGCCGAAATACGAATCGACGATCCATTGCGCGCCGCGCCGCGCGACCTCGGCGGCTTGGGCGGCGGTGCCGCCGAGCGCCACGAGCCGGGCGACCGGGATGTCGCGCCCGTCGATCGAAAACCCGGCGGCAGCGAGGCGCTCGCCATAAAACCGGCGCTTCCTGCCGATATCGGCGTGCGAGGCATGCGGGTCCATCAGGATCGAGAAGCCGCGTCCCGCCGCCCAGTCGAGCGCCGGATCCGACCCCGCGGCCATCCATACCGGCGGGTGCGGCCGCTGCAGCGGCTTCGGCAAGACTTCGACCCCGTCGAAATGGAAATGCTTGCCATCAAAGCTGAGCTTTTCCTCGGTCCAGGCGCGCAACACGATCTCGACGGCCTCGTGAAAGCGCGTGGTACTCTCGTCTGCCGGCACGCCGAAATTCTCGAACTCGACCCGGGCAAACCCCCTGCCCGCCCCCCAGTTGACCCGCCCGCCCGACAGCTGGTCGAGCAATGCCACCTCCTCGGCGAGGCGCAGCGGGTGGTAGAACGGCGCCAACGACACGCCGGTGCCGATGCGCAGCCGCGTCGTGCGCGCCGCGGCGAGCACCCCCATCATGTGCACCGACGGGCACACGCTGAAGCTCGAAAAATGATGCTCGGCGAGCCACACCGCGTCGAACCCCGACTTGTCCATGATCTCGATGCGCTCGAGGGCGCGGGCGAAAACCGTGGCAAGCTCGACCCGCCGCTCCGGCCAGCTGAAGAATTGCAAGACCCCGATCTTCATCCTCGCCCCCTTTCCTTACCGTCATTCCGGCGACAATAATCGAATTGTCAAAGCGCTTGTCGCGGTGTTGACTCGGGCCCCGCGGGGAATATCCGCACGACGGGAGGATCGCCCGATGATGACCCAGCGCCAGGCGGCATTCCGCATCGATTACCGCGCCCGCATCTCGCCCTGGTACAGCGGGCTCTGCCATGTGCTGGTGATCGCCGGGCTCGGGCTCGCGACGATCTGGTATTGCGCCCGCAACGTCGCCCGCCCGACCCCGCTCGAATGGCTGGTCGTGCCGGCGGCCTTCATTGCCTGCAACATCTTCGAATGGGCGATGCACCGCTTTATCATGCACCGCCCGGTCAAGGGGATGATGGGCATCTACAAGCGCCACGTGCTGGCGCATCACCAGTTCTTCACCGACCACGAGCCGCGCATCGATTCGAGCCGCGACTTTCGCATCACCTTCTTCCCGCCTTACGCGCTGACCACCTTCATCTGCCTGTCGGCGGCGGGCGCCCTGGTGCTCGGCGCAATCTGGTCGGCCAATGCCGGCTGGCTCCTGGTGGCGACGACGAGCGGCGTCTACCTCAATTACGAGCTGTTCCACTGGGGCTGCCACGTCAAGGACGACCGCATCATCCGCCGTGTCCCGTTCATGAACACGATCCGGCGTCATCACATCGCCCACCACGACCCGGCGATCATGATGGGCACCAACATGAACCTGACCTATCCGTTCGCCGACTGGCTGTTCGGCACCAGCGACCTCAACCGCGGCCTTCTCGGCCATTTGTTCAACGGCTACGACGCACGGTTTCGCAAAACGAACCTGAAGAAGGCGCGCGCCACGGCGGGGGATTCGCGCCTCGCCGCGACCGGGGGCTGACGCGCGTGGCCGCCGCCCCGCGGGAGATCGGCGTCAAGCGCGCGATGCCGTCGCTGATCGGCGGCATCTTCAGCGCGATCGTCGCCTTCGTGCTGTGGCTGTTGCTGTTCGGCACCGCGAGCATCCCGATGGTGGCGCTCGGCGCGGTCGCTGCCGCGACGCTCGGCATCTGGATCCGCCTCGCCGATCTGTGAGCCTGGCATCGGCCCGCGCGTGCGGGTTTTGCATCTCGCCGCCGAATTCCCTAACATCCCCG
>DATLTH010000673.1:0-19796 GCA_035533695.1 Allostellaceae bacterium
CCGTGAATTTCGGCCGCCTCGCCCTGCCAGTTCTCGGCCTGCTTGAAATAGGGCAAGACATCGTCCCAGCCCCAGCCCCGATTGCCGAGCTGCGCCCAATGGTCGAAATCCTCGGGTTGGCCGCGGATGTAGATGAGGCCGTTGATCGAGGACGAGCCGCCGAGCACCCGGCCGCGCGGGTAGGGGATGGCGCGGCCGGCAGTGCCGGGGTCGGCTTCGGCCTTGAAATTCCACGTCAGGGTCGGGTGGTCGAGCAGTTTCATAAAGCCGACCGGGATGTGAATGAGCGGGTTCCAGTCGCGCCCGCCCGCTTCGATCACGATGACCTTGACCGACGGGTCCTCGCTCAGCCGATTGGCCAGCACGCAGCCGGCCGAGCCGGCGCCGACGATCACATAGTCTGCCTGCATCGCCTTACTCCTTCGCAGTCGTTGCGAGCGTAGCGAAGCAATCTCGGTCCGCTTGCGCCCGGTCCGCCGAGATTGCTTCGTCGCTGCGCTCCTCGCAATGACAGCCCTTGCTCATGCCGCCAGGCGCTGACGCGCCGCGGCCCGGATCGCAGCGGCGCCCTTTTCGGCGATCATGATCGTCGGCGCGTTGGTGTTGGTCGAGGTCACGGTCGGCATCACCGAGGCGTCGATGACCCTGATCCCGTCCAGGCCGTGCACCCGCAGCTGGTCGTCGACGACCGCCATCGGGTCGGGTCCCATCTTGCAGGTGCAGGTCGCGTGGAACACGGTCGAGCCGGTCTGCCGCAGATAGTCGAGCAGTTCGTCGTCGCTCTGCACATTGGTGCCCGGCAATATCTCGGCCACGTAATACGGCGCCAGGGCCGGCGCGGCGAACAGATGGCGCGCCGCGCGCAAACCGCCGACGGCGGCGCGCCGGTCGGTCTCTTCCGACAGATAGCGCGGGTTGATCGCCGGGTGATCGTGCGGATCGCTCGACTTAGCTTCGACATAGCCGCGCGAGAGGGGCCGCATCTGCCACATGCCGCCGGTCATCCCCGGCTTCGTATCGAGCCGGCGGATCGGCCCCGGCGCGAAGCTCGCATTGGCGAAGAGGATCTGCACATCGGGGGTCGCCGACTCTTCGAGCACCTTGACCGACGCGCAGACCAGTGAAGCGGCGTAGGTCAACAGGCCGGTGCCGGCGAACACATAGCGCATCAATTCGCCGACAAACGGCATGCCGCGCGACTTTTCATTGGCGGTGGGGATGCCGGTGACTTCGGCGGTGACGCGCGCGAGGAAATGGTCTTGCAAATTCTTGCCGACGCCGGGCAAGGCGTGCTGCACCGCGACGCCGATACGGGCGAGATGGTCGGGATCGCCAACGCCCGACAGTTGCAGCACATGCGGCGAGCCGATCGCGCCGCCGGCGAGGATGACTTCCGCAAGCGCGTCGGCCGTCTCGACCTGCCCACTGCGCGAGAACTCGACGCCGACCGCGCGCCTGCCGTCAAACAGCACGCGGTGGACCAGCGCACCGGTGACGACTTCGAGGTTCGGCCGCCGCAACGCCGGGCGCAGATAGGTGCGCGCGGCGCTCTGCCGGCGCCGACCGCGCCTGGTCTGCTGCACCCAGCCGATATTGTCGCCGGCGCCGGGCGGCAGGTGGTTGACGTCCTCGTGGTATTCGAGGCCGATCTCGGTGCCGGCCTCGATGATCTTGCGGCACAATTCAGGCTTGTCCGAGGTGCGCGAGGTGAGGAGCGGCCCGCCGTGCCCATGGAAATCGTCGGCGCCGCCCTCCCAGCTCTCGGCCCGTTTGAAATAGGGCAAGACGTCGTCCCACGACCAGCCGCGATTGCCGAGCTGGCCCCAATGGTCGAAATCCTCGGGCTGGCCGCGGACATAGATCATGCCGTTGATCGACGAGGACCCGCCGAGCACCCGCCCGCGCGGGTAGAGGATCGCGCGGCCGGCGACGCCGGGATCGGGTTCGGCCTTGAACCCCCAGGTCAGGGTCGGGTGATCGAGCAGTTTCACATAGCCGGCGGGGATGTGAATAAGCGGGTTGCGGTCGCGCGTCCCCGCTTCGATCAGCAACACCCGCGTCGCGGGGTCCTCGCTGAGGCGGTTGGCCAGCACGCACCCGGCCGAGCCGGCGCCGACGATGATGTAATCTGCCTGCATCGCGTTACTCCCTCGCATCGCCAGTAGCCCCCACCCTAACCCTCCCCCGCCTGCGGGGGAGGGAAGTGGCAGCGCGGGCGGTGCGGACTCCCTCCCCCGCAAGCGGGGGAGGGCTGGGGTGGGGGCCTCCGCTTCACGCCGCCATCCTTTGGCGTGCCGCGGCCCGGATCATCACGGCGCCCTTTTCGGCGATCATGATGGTCGGCGCGTTGGTGTTGGTCGAGGTGACCGACGGCATCACCGAGGCGTCGATGACCCGCAGCCCCTCCAGCCCGTGCACGCGCAATTCGTCGTCGACGACGCAGTTCGTCTGCGGCCCCATCATGCAGGTGCAGCTAGCGTGGTAGACCGTGTTGCCGTTGCGCTTGGCATAATCGAGCAATTCGTCGTCGCTCTGCGCCTGGATGCCGGGCAGCTTTTCCGGGCCGACATAGGGCTGCAAGGCCGGCGCGTTGAAGATGCGGCGGGCAAAGCGCAGGCCGCCGACGATCGCGCGCCGGTCGGTCTCCTCGGTCAGGTAGCCCGGGTGGATCACCGGCAGGTCGCCGGGCCGGTTCGATTTGGCCATCACGTAGCCGCGCGACTGGGGCCGCATCTGCCAGGGGCCGCCGGTCAGCCCCGGTTCCTCCTCGAGCTCGCCGATCTGGCCGTCCTTGAAGCTGCCCGGCGCGAACGAGATCTGCATGTCGGGCGTCGCCGACTCCTCGAGCACCTTGACCGAGGCGGCGAGCAGCGAGGCGCTGTAGGTCAGCATCCCCTTGCCCGTGACCAGGTAGCGCAACACTTCGCCCGCCAAGGGCAGCCCGCGCGCCTTTTCGTTGGCGGTCGCCATGCCGTGGATCGGGTAGGTCATGCGCACGACAAAGTGGTCCTGCATGTTGCGGCCGACGCCGGGCAGCGCGTGGACGAGCGGGACACCGATCCTGCCGAGATGCTCCGGGTCGCCCACCCCGGACAGTTGCAGGATGTGCGGCGAGCCGATCGCGCCGGCCGACAGGATCACTTCGCGCGCCGCATCGGCCCGCTCGACGGGACCGCCGCGCGAAAATTCGACGCCGACCGCGCGCTTGCCGTCGAACACGACGCGGTGGACCAATGCCTTGGTGACGAGTTCGAGGTTCGGGCGCTTCAGCACCGGGCGCAGATAGCTGCGTGCTGTGCTGGCGCGGCGCCGTCCGCCGCGGGTCTGCTGGCACCAGCCGATCGAGTCGCCGGCGCCCGGCGGAAGGTTGTTAACATCCTCGCGATATTCGAGGCCGAGCTCGATGCCGGCCTCGACCACCTTGGCGCAGATCGGCGAGCGGTCCATCGCCGAGGTGAAGAGGTAGCCGTCCTTGCCGTGCACCTCGTCGGCGCCGCCGCCCTCCCAGCGCTCGGCCTTCTTGAAAAAGGGATAGCAGTCGTCCCACGACCAGCCGCGATTGCCGAGCTGGGCCCAGTGGTCGTAATCCTCGGGTTGGCCGCGGATGTAGATGAGCCCGTTGATCGAACTGGACCCGCCGAGCACCCGCCCGCGCGGATAGATGATTTCGCGCCCGTCGGTCGCCTCAGCCTTGAAGCCCCAGGTCAGCGTCTTGTGGTCGAGCATCTTCATGAAGCCGGCCGGGATGTGAATGAGCGGGTTCCAGTCGCGCCCGCCCGCTTCGATCAGCAATACCCGGTTGCCGGGATCCTCGGTCAGCCGGTTGGCCAGGACGCAGCCCGCCGAGCCGGCGCCGATGATGATGTAATCCGCCTTCATGCTCTCCGCCCTCCGGTTCCGTGCGAGACGCTGCCCTACCCGTCAGTCTAGCGCATCGCACCGTTACCGGAAGACACCGCGGCACAAAAGCGCCCGCCCGCGCGAGGCGGGCGGGTCGGCGAAAGTTCAGAAGCCGTTTTTACGGATTTGGCGCCGACGACGCGTCGTCGTCGGCTTTGATCGAAGGTCGGTCGCCCGGATCGAGACCTACGCGGCGCTTGCCGCCAACTCCGCCGGCGCGACGTCGCGGGAACGGGGATGCGGATTGGTCTGCGCCGAACGCGGAGAGGCGCGCTCGGACTGGTCGATGGCGGCAACCAATGTCGCAAGATCGGCAAACCGGAACGGCGTGTTGTGGAGCCGCGTCGGTCGGCCTTCATGATCGACGCCGGGGTGAAAACGACGGCCGCTCAGCGTCAGAACCGGCACGCCTTCGGCCAGGCCGTGCAGATCGTCGATATTGTTTTCGGCGTGCACCAGATCGGTGGCGAGCACATCGAAATGTGCCTGGCGGAGCCAGCGCCGGGCATCCCGGCCGTCTCTGCACTGTTCCACCCGATGTCCGAAATCGGCAAGGATCCCGGCGATGAATTGGCGAATTCGCCGGTCGGGTTCGACGACAAGAACGCGGGCCATGGTGGTTCTCGTTAAATGCGAGCGGGGGTGATCTCGCAACAGGCATCAAACACGGTTTGACTTAACGATTGATGAAAGCGAAAGTCGCGCCGATCTCTCGCCCGGTGGCGCGTCACATGCACCTGGCCAACCGCGACCATGTGCTCTCTGAGCGACGTTTGGCGCAACGAGCCATTCCACCGCAGCGGAGGCGATGATCGCCACCGAGATCGAACTCAAGCTCGACGCCCGCGCCCGCGACGTGTCGCGGCTGGCGCGCGCACTTGAAGCCCGGAGCGGCTGCGCCCCCACCCGCGCCCGGCTCGTCAACACCTATTACGACACCTCGGATCATGCGCTGGCGCGGCTGGGGCTGGCGCTGCGGGTGCGCGAGCAGAACGGACGCTTTGTGCAAACCGTCAAATCCGCCGACCCGAGCGGCATGCCGCAGCTGGCCCGCGGCGAATGGGAAGACCCGATTGCCGGGCCGCAGCCCGACCTGCAGGCCGCGGTGAGCGGGCCGCAGCTGCCGCGCGACATCGCCGGCCGGTTGGTCCCGCTGTTCCGCACCGAGGTCAACCGCCGGCTCATCGATCTCTCGCCGATGCCCGGCACGCAGATCGAGGCGGCGATCGATCGCGGGCGGATCATCGCGCCGGGCCACGCCGGTAGCGAACCGATCAGCGAAGTGGAGCTGGAGCTGAAGAGCGGCGCGCCGGCAGCGCTGTACGATGTCGCGCTCGACCTGCTCGCCGTCGCGCCGCTGCGCGCGTGGGGGCCCAGCAAGGCGGAGCGCGGCTATCGGCTGTCCGCCGGCGAGCGGCGGGTGCCGACGGCGGTGCACGCCGCGGCGCTCGCGCTCGATCCGGCGATCAGCGGCGACGAAGCGCTGCGGCGGATCGGCACCGCCTGTCTCAACCAGCTGCTGCGCAACGAGCCGGCGGTGCTGGCCGGCGACGCCGAAGGCATCCACCAGATGCGCGTCGCCGCGCGCCGCCTGCGCGCCATCCTCTCGGCTTTCGGCCGGATGCTGCCGCTCGATCAGCGGCGCTGGGCGGCGCAGGAATTGCGCTGGCTCGCCGACGCATTGAGCGCCGCGCGCAATCTCGACGTGCTCGCCGGGACGCTGCTCGCGACCGCACCGCCGGCATTGGCCGACGCCGACGGCCTCGCGGCGCTATGCCGAGCGATCGAGCGCCGGCGCCGAGCTGCCTATGCCAAGGCGATCAGCGCCGTTCGTTCGCCACGCTACACGGCGGCATTGCTGCGCCTGTTGCGCTGGTTCGAAGGCTGCTTCTGGCATGACGGCGCATCGCCACGGTTGCAGAAGCCGATCGGTGTCATCGCCGGCCGCGTCCTCGACCGCCGGCGGCATGTGGTCGAGCGTCGCAGCAAAGGCTTTGCCAAGCAGTCGGCGCCCGAACGGCATCGCCTGCGCATCGCGCTCAAAAAGCTGCGTTACGCGGTCGAGTTGCTTGGCGGCTTATACGATTCCGGCGAGGTCGAGGGGTTTGTCCGGCGGCTGAAGCGGCTGCAGGACGATCTCGGCGAGGCCAACGATCTGCGCGTCGCGCGCGACATCGTCGCCGAGTTGGCGTGGCCGGCACGCAACAATGCCGCCGCGCTCGCAGCGGCCGCCGCCGTGCTCAATTGGCATCAGCGCCGCCTCGCCGGGCGTGAAGCGCAGCTGCGCCAGCACCTTGCGCGCTTGCTCGATGCGCCGTCGTTCTGGCGCGCAGTGTCACCCGGTCGTAGCCCGGATAGTCCTGCGACGTTCAACCGTCGAGCCAATCGGCGGTAGACCGGTCAGCGGATCGCCAGGTCGCGAACCGCGGCACCGAAAAACGCTTGCGGGTGCGACGGCAGGACGTTGAGCCGGCTTTCGCGGCGCCCGACGCATGCCAGGTTGCGCTTGAAGGTCGCCCGCCAGGTCGGCTCGTGCGGCAGCGCGGCGAGCAGGCATTCGTCGAACACCGTATAGGTGCGGTCGGCCTGGCAGCCGAAGGACGGCCGGTCGGCGCGCGCCGCGGTCAGGATGATCCGGTTCGGCGCCTGCATCGGTCCGCCGGCGAACGCGCCGCTGTAGCAGCTCGACACGATAACCACGGTCGGAACCGCGGCGCAGCCGAGCGACACGGCGCGCGCCAGTTCGGCCGGCGTCAGGAATTCGCGGCGGTAGGACAGCCAGACCCCCTCGTCGCGCCTGCCGTGCGAGGTCACAAAGACCAGGCAGCGCTGGCCCGGCCGGGCATCGAGGCTCGAAATGCGGTACAATACCCGGCTGGCCGAGGCCGGCTCGATCGCCGGGTCGCGGGTTTCCAGCTGGGCGCTGAGACGGTGAATGTCGGCCGTCGGCACGCCGCGCTCGATGAGCCAGTGGGCGAACGCCGCGACCGCGTTGTCGAATACGGGCTCGGCATCGTCGCCGGCGACGAGCACCACCTTCCATTCCGGCGATGGAGGCGCCGCGGCGACGGCCGGCATGCCGCGCAGCAGCAGAACCGCAACCATACCCAGGCAAAAGAACAGGCGCGGCAGCATCGATCCGTTCATCGCGGCGTTTGGCTTGTGTGCGAACGGGCAAGGGCCCGGTACGGCATTGCAAAGCCGGCGCAATATGGCACCGTTGCGCCGGCCGCGTCCAATGCTGCCGCGCCGTTCAGCCGCGATCGAGGACGGGAGCCGAATCAGCCGCCCTCGCGGCCGGCGTCAGTAGCAGAACGGCGACGGACCGAGATAGGCCCCTTGCGGCGGCGTGGCGGCGCCGCCGATCACCCCGGTCGCCCCACCGATCGCCGCGCCGAGGCCGATTGGCCCGCCGGCGATCGCGGCGATCGCGGCGCCGGTTCCGGCGCCGAGCATCCCGGTGCTGACCGCCCGACACCCCGGCGTCACGCCGCAGCCGGCCAATGCCAGCGAGGCCACCGCAAACATCATCAAAACACCGCCGCGCACGATGCGTCTCCTTCAAAGCACAACCCTGGAGCCGAGAAACGCTCTCCCGGGTCAATCGTTCCGTTGGTCGGATGACCCGCGAAAAATTGCCCGATCGCTGCGCAATGGGGTCGCGCGCTAAGGACGGGCCTTCAGCAGATCGCGGATTTCGGTCAGCAACACCTCCTGGCGCGGCGGTTCGGGGGGCGGCGCCGGCGCGGCCGGTTCTTTGCGGTTCAGCCGGTTGATCTGCTTGACCAGGATGAAGATCGCGAAGGCCACGATGACAAAGCGAATGACGGCGTTGATGAACAGCCCGTAATTCATCGTTACGGCTCCGGCCGTCTTGGCGGCGGCCAGGGTCGGGTATGAGCTGCCCTTGATCGTCACGAAGAAGTCCGAGAAATCGATGCCGCCGAGCAGCAGCCCCATCGGCGGCATGATGATATCGTTGACCAGCGAGTTGACGATTGTCGTGAACGCGGCCCCAAGGATGATGCCGACCGCGAGGTCGACGACATTGCCGCGCATTGCAAATTCGCGGAATTCGCGCCACATGGTTCCCCTCCGCCGCTACTGACGCGAGATTAGCATGAAACCCGCGGTTCAAGGACGCCGGCCGGAATCCTACACGGTCGTCGTGCGCGGCCTCGTGCTGATGTGCAGCATCGGCATCCGCCGCGCCGAACGCGACCGGCCGCAGCGGGTGCGGGTCTCGGTCGAGTTGACCGCCACGGCCGAAGCCGGCTTTCCCCGCGACGAGCGGCGCCGGGTGATCAATTACGAGAAGGTGGTGGCGGCCATCCGCCAGATCGCCGCATCGGGCCATATCGATCTGTGCGAGGGGTTTGCGGCGCGGGTGTGCGACGCCTGCTTTGCCGATCCGCGGGTCGCCCACATCCGGGTCGCGGTCGAAAAGCTCGACATCTTTGCCGACGCCGACGCAGTCGGCGCCGTGATCGAGCGCGATCGTCCGGGCTGACGCGATGGCGCGGCCCCTCCTCGTCGGCATCGTCAATATCACCGCGGACTCGTTTTCCGACGGCGGCCGTTTTCTCGATCCCGCGGCGGCAATCGCGCACGCGCGGCGCCTTGCCGCGGAGGGCGCCGATATTGTCGAACTGGGCGCCGCTGCGAGCAACGTCGGGTCCAGCCCGGTGTCGCCGGACGAGGAAATTCGCCGGCTCGACCCGGTCGTCGCCGCGCTCGCCGACAGCGCGACGCCGCTCGCCGTCGACACGTTGCAGCCGCGGGTTCAGCGCTTTGCCCTCGAACATGGCATCGACTACCTGAACGATATCAGCGGCTTTCCCGATCCGGCCGTCTATCCCGATCTTGCCGCTGGGCATTGCCGGCTCGTGGTGATGCATGCCGTGCTGGGCGGAAGCCGGGCGCAGCGCGTCGATCTCGGGGCCGACGAGGCGTGGGAGCGGATCGAAGCGTTTTTCACCGAGCGGGTATCGCGCCTGACCGCCGCCGGCATCGCGCGCGAGCGCCTCGTCCTTGATCCCGGCATGGGATTTTTTCTCAGCCTGCGGCCGGAAGCCTCCTTGCGCGTGCTCGCCGGGATCGACCGGCTGAAGCGCGCCTTTGGCCTGCCCGTCAT
This sequence comes from Allostellaceae bacterium, assembly GCA_035533695.1. Classification (GTDB taxonomy): domain Bacteria; phylum Pseudomonadota; class Alphaproteobacteria; order ATCC43930; family CGMCC-115725; genus DATARH01. Next base: position 9,035 of record DATLTH010000673.1, read on the forward strand.
GGTCTCGGTGTCGCGCAAATCGTTTCTTGCCGCAATCACCGGCCGCGCGGCGCCGAGCGAGCGCGGTCCGGCGACCCTGGCGGCGGAGCTCTACGCCGCGGCGCACGGCGCCGATTTGATCCGGACCCACGACCCGGCCGCGCTGCGCGACGCGCTGGCCGTGACCGAGGCGCTCGCGGCCGAGGAGCGCGATCCCCCTCGCACGTGACGAGGGCCGCTATCGCAGCTTCGGGAAAGCGTCGGCCGGCGGAAACGGGTTGAAATCGAGCGGGAGGTCGCTCTCGATCCGCTCGCGCCCCGGCAGTTGCGCGGCATCCCAACCGCCGCCCAACGCTTCGATCAGCGCGACGGCGGCAACGAGCCGGCTCTGCTGCACGTTGAGCGCGGCCTCGGCATTGCTCAAGGCGGCGGTCTGGGCGACGACGACGCTGGTATAGGCGACCGTGCCGGCCTTGTACTGGTTGAGGACGATGCGCTCCGCCTCGCGCGCGGAGGCGAGCGCGCTGTCCTCGGCGGCGGCCTGCTCGGCGAGGATGCGCAAGGCGGCGAGCTGGTCCTCGACCTGCTGAAACCCGTTCAGCACGCTCTGCCGGTAATCCGCCACCGCAGCGTCGTACGTGGCGCGCGCCTCTTCGACCAGGGCCTGACGCGCCCCGGCGTCGAACACCGTTTCGGCGAGGGTCGAACCGAACGACCAGATCGCGCTCGACGCCGACAGCAATTTGGCCAGGGTCGCCGCCGCCGTACCGGCGTCGGCCGACAGGCTGACATCGGGGAAGAACGCCGCCTCGGCGACGCCGATCTGCGCATTGGCCGCCGCCATCCGGCGCTCGGCGGCGGCGATGTCGGGGCGCCGCTCCAGCAGGGTCGACGGCAGCCCCGCCGGGATCTCGGGCAGGGCGGGCACGGTGGCGACCGGGGCGATGGTCAATTCGGCCGGCGGCTTGCCGATCAGCACGGCGATGGCGTGCTCCAGCTGCGCACGCAATATGCCGACCGCGACCGACTGGGCCGTCGTGCTCTGCAACTGGGTGCGCGCCTGCGCGACATCCGCGGCCGAGGCGATCCCGGCATTGTATTGGTTCTGTGCGATGCGCAGCGATTCGCCATAGGCCTCGACCGCGGAATCGAGCAGGCGTTTCAGCGCGTCGGCCACCCGCAATTGCATGTAGTCGCCGGCAAGCTGGCCCTGCGCCGCGAGCTTTGCGTTGGCCACGTCGCCGGCGCTGGCCTCGGCGCTGGCGACATTGCTTTCGACCGTGCGGCGCACCTTTCCCCACAGATCGGGGATCCAGCTCGCCCCTGCGGTGATGCTGAAGGCGTTCGAGACGCCGCCCGAGCCGCCTCGCGACCCGCCGCCCCCGGCGCCTGAACGGGTCGCCGAGGCGTTGATGTCGGCGGTCGGGAAATAGCCGGCGCGAGCCTGGGCGACGATCGCCTCGGCCTCGCGGAACTTCGCTTCGGCGGATTTGAGGGTCTGGTTCGAAACGTCGACCTGCGGCTCGAGGCCATCGAGCGCCGGATCGCGAAACACCGCCCACCACCTGCCGCGAGGGGTCGCATCGGCCGGCCGCGCCTTCTGCCAGCCGGCTTCCTTGTACGCGGCCGGCACCGCCGCCACGGGACGCTGGTAATCCGGGCCGACGTCACAGCCCGCCAGCGCGATCGCCAGCGCCGCGACGGCGACAGCAAGGCGGCGCGGGCGTCTCATTCGCCGGGCTGCGGGATGGGTGCGCGGGCTCGGCCGCGCCGGGCCCACAGCTGCAACCGGCCGAGGTAGAGGTAGATGACCGGCGTCGTGTAGAGCGTCAACGCCTGGCTGACGAGCAGGCCGCCGACGATCGAGATGCCGAGCGGCCGGCGCAATTCGGCGCCCTCGCCGTACCCGATCGCCAACGGCAGCGCGCCGAACATCGCCGCCAGGGTCGTCATCATGATCGGGCGGAAGCGCAACAGCGCGGCCCGGTGGATCCCCTCGCGCGGGTCGAGCCCCTCGCTGCGCTCGGCGCCGATCGCGAAATCGATCATCATGATCGCGTTCTTCTTGACGATGCCGATCAAGAGAATGACCCCGATCAGCGCGATGATGCTGAAGTCGATGTGGAACAGCATCAGCGCCAACACCGCACCGACCCCGGCCGACGGCAGCGTCGACAGGATCGTGATCGGGTGGATGTAGCTCTCGTAAAGTACGCCGAGCACGATGTAGACGGCGAGCACCGCGGCCCCGATCAGGATCGGCTCGTTGGCGAGCGATTCCTGAAACAGCTGCGCCGTGCCGGCGAAGGTCCCGCGGATCGAGGCTGGCGCGTGGATCTGCGCCATCGCCCGTTCAATCGCCTGCGATGCGCTGCCGAGCGACACGCCGGGTTTCAGGTTGAACGAGATCGTGCTGGCGACAAAAAGGCCCTGGTGGTTGACGGCGAGCGGTGTCGCGCCGGGGCGGTAGGAGGCGATCGCCGATAGCGGCACCATGTTCTCGTGCACTGTGCTGACCGCGGCGCCGGTCGAGGTGGCGCCGCGTCCGGTGTTGGCGAGCGCGTTGGTGGCCTGGTTGCGCGCCGCGTCGGTCGCGAGCTGGGCGGCGGTGACCGCCGCGCTGCCCTTTGCCGCGTTGGCGGAAACCGTGCCGAGCTGGGCGTTGGTGGCCTGGGTGCCCTTGACCGGGCCGCCGGACGTGCTGATGAAGATGCGGTCGAGCGTATCGGGGCTCTGCCAGTATTGCGGCGCCACCTCCATCACCACGTGATACTGGTTGCGCGGCGTGTAGATCACCGAGACCTGGCGCTGGCCGAAGGCGTCATAGAGCGTGTTGTCGATCTGCGAGGCGGCGATGCCGAGCCGCGCCGCGGTCGCACGGTCGATGACGAGGTCGGTTTCGAGGCCCTTTTCCTCCTGGTCGGAATTGACGTCGGTCAAGTCCGGCAGCTTTTCCAAGGCGGCGGTGATTTTCGGCGCCCATTGGTGGAGCTCGGCAAGGTTGTCGCTCTGCAAGGTGTACTGGTACATCGCGCTGCTCGCCCGCCCGCCGGCGCGGATGTCCTGCACCGGCACCAGAAACAGACGGGCGCCGGCGACCCGCGCCAGCTTGCCGCGCAGCCGGCCGATCACCCCCTCGACCGACAAGTTGCGCTCGGCAAGCGGTTTCAGGGCGATGAACACAAAGCCCGAATTGGTCTGGCCGCCGCCGGTGAAGCCGACGACACTGGCGACCGCCGGGTCCTGGCGGATGATGCCGATGAACTGGGTCAATTTTTGCCGCATCAGCTGAAACGAGATGCTCTGGTCGGCGCGGATGCCGCCGATCATGCGGCCGGTGTCCTGCAGCGGGAAGAGGCCCTTCGGGATTAGCACGAAGAGATAGAAATTGAGGCCGACCGTCAGCAGCAGAATCGCCAGCACGACCAACGGCCAGCGCAAGGCTTGCACCAAGGTGCGGTCGTAAAACCCGAGCATCGCCTCGAACGCCCGCTCGCCGGCGATATACCACCGCCCGTGCTGCTGCTGCGGCCGATGCATCGTGATGTGGGCGCACATCATCGGCGTCGTCGTCAGCGACACGACGAGCGAAATCAGGATCGCCACCGAGAGGACGACCGCGAATTCGCGGAACAGGCGCCCGACCAGCCCGCCCATCAGCAGGATCGGCAGGAACACCGCGATCAATGAGAGGCTCATCGACAGCACCGTGAAGCCGACTTCGCGGGCGCCGCGCAATGCCGCCTCATGCCGCGACATGCCCTCTTCGATGTGCCTTGTGACGTTTTCCAGCACGACGATCGCGTCGTCGACGACAAACCCGGTCGAGATCGTCAATGCCATCAGCGACAGATTGTCGAGGCTGTAGCCCAACAGATACATCGCGCCGAACGTGCCGATCAGGGACACCGGCACCGCGACGCTCGGAATGAGCGCGGCGCGCGCGTTGCGCAGAAACAGGAAGACGACGAGGATCACCAGGCCGATCGCGATGACCAGCGTCACCTCGACATCGTGCAACGAGGCGCGGATCGTCGTGCTGCGGTCGAGCGGGACGGCGAGGTCGATATCGCTCGGCATGGTGGCCCGCAATTGCGGCAATTCGGCATAGACGCGGTCGACGGTGTCGATGATGTTGCCGCCGGGCACCCGGTAGAGGATCACCAGCACCGCCGGCTTGCCGTTGGCGAGCCCGGCATTGCGCAGGTTTTCCGGCCCATCCTCGACGGTGGCGACATCGGAGAGCCGCACCGCCGCGCCGTTGCGGTAGGCGATGACCAGCGGCCGGTAGTCCGCCGCCTTTGTCGCCTGGTCGTTGGTATCGAGCTGGTAATGCCGCTCGCCGTCGTCGATCGCCCCCTTCGGGCTGTGCGCGTTGGCCGAGGCGAGCGCGGCGCGCACGTCTTCGAGGCCGATGCCGTATTTGAACAGCGGCGTCGGGTTGATCTCGACGCGCACTGCCGGCGCCGCGGCGCCGCCGATGACGACCTGGCCGATGCCGTCGATCTGCGACAAGGCCGGCTGCAGGATCGTCGAAGCGGCGTCGTACATCTGGCCGCGCGTCTCGGTATCCGAGGTCAGCGACAGGATCAGGACCGGCGCGTCGGCCGGGTTGAACTTGCGGTAGGTCGGGTTGCTTCTGAGGCTCGTCGGCAAGTCGGCGCGCGCCGCGTTGATCGCCGCCTGGACGTCGCGCGCCGCACCGTCGATGTTGCGCGACAGGCCGAACTGCAGGGTGATGCGGGTCGAGCCGACCGTGCTCGACGAGGTCATCTCGGTGACGTCGGCGATGATGCCGAGATGCCGCTCGAGCGGCGTCGCCACGGTTGTCGCCATCGTCTCGGGGCTGGCGCCGGGCATGTTGGCGTTGACCGAGATCGTCGGGAAGTCGACCTGGGGCAGTGGCGCCACCGGCAGCTTGCTGAAGGCGAAGATCCCGGCGAGCGCGACGCCGATCGTCAGCAAGGTGGTCGCGACCGGCCGCTCGATGAACGGGGCCGAGACGTTCACAAGAAACTCATTGCGCCGGCTCTTCGGCGTTGAACCGCCGGCCGAAGCGCTGGCGGGCGGCGCGGCCGAGCCGGTCGAAGCCGAGATAGATGACTGGCGTCGTGAACAGGGTCATCGCCTGGCTCAAGAGCAGCCCACCGACGATCGTCACGCCGAGCGGGTGGCGCAATTCCGATCCGGTGCCGGTGCCGAGCATCAGCGGCAATGCGGCAAAGATCGCCGCAAAGGTCGTCATCATGATCGGGCGGAAGCGCAGCAACGAGGCCTGGTAGATCGCCTCCCGCGGCGACTTGCCTTCGTTGCGCTGCGCATCGAGCGCGAAATCGACGATCATGATGCCGTTTTTCTTGACGATGCCGATGAGGAGGATGATGCCGATGATCGCGATGACGCTGAGGTCGCTGCCGTCGAGCATCAAGGCCAACAGCGCGCCAAGGCCGGCCGAAGGGAGCGTCGAGAGGATCGTGAGCGGGTGGATGTAGCTCTCGTAGAGCACGCCGAGCACGATGTAGACCGTGACGATCGCCGCGCCGATCAGCAGCAGTTCGTTGCCGAGCGCCGCCTGGAAGGCGAGGGCGGCGCCCTGGAAGCGGGTGATCATGCTGGCCGGCAGGGCGATCGCGACTTCCGCCTGGCGGATCGCGTCGACCGCATCGCCGAGCGAAGCGCCCGGGGCAAGGTTGAACGAGATCGTCGCCGCGGGAAACTGGCCGAGATGGCTGATCGCCAGCGGCGCGGTCTCCTCCTTGATCTGCGCGATCGCCGACAGCGGCACCTGGCCGTTGGTAGCGGTCGAGGACGGCAGGTAGATCGCGTCGAGCGACGATAGTGACTGCTGCAATTCCGGGCTGGCTTCGAGGATCACCCGATACTGGTTCGACTGGGTGAAGATCGTCGAGACGATGCGCTGCCCGAACGAATCGTAGAGCGCGTTGTCGACCGTCGCCGGGGTGATCCCGAAACGGCCCGCCGTCGCGCGGTCGATCAACACATAGGCCGACAGACCGTTTTCGCTGTAGCTGGTCGCGACATCTTCGAGCAGCGGGATCTGTTGCAGCCGCGCCAGGAGGCGCGGGACCCACGTCGCGAACTCGTCGGGGTTGGCGTCTTCGAGGGCGAACTGGTACTGGCCGCGGCTGACCGTCGCGTCAACCGTCAAATCCTGCACCGGCTGCATGTAGAGCGTGATGCCGGTGACGCCGGAAACCTCTCCCGCCAGCCGGCGGATGATGTCGCTGGCGCTGGCATTGCGCTGGTCGCGCGGCTTCAGGTTGATCAAGAGGCGGCCGCTGTTGAGCGTCGTGTTGGTGCCGTCGACCCCGATGAACGAGGACAGGCTCGCCACATCGCGGTCTTTGAGGACGGCGGCGGCGAGCGCCTGTTGCCGCTCGGCCATCGTCGCAAACGACACCGACGGCGCCGCTTCGGAAATGCCCTGGATCAGCCCGGTATCCTGGACCGGGAAGAACCCTTTGGGGATCACCATGTAAAAGAGCACGGTCAGCGCCAACGTCAGGGCCGCGACGAGGAGCGTCAGGGGCTGGCGATCGAGCACCCAATTGAGAAGCCGCCCATACCCCGCGATCCCGGCATCGAACCATTCCTGGACCCGGCGAGCGAATGCCGAGATCTCTTCCTCGCGGCGATGGCGCAATAGCTTGGCGCACATCATCGGCACCAGGGTCAGCGACACGACGGCCGAGATCATGATCGTCACTGCCAGGGTGATCGCGAACTCGCGGAACAGCCGGCCGACGACATCGGGCATGAAGAGGAGCGGGATCAGGACCGCGATCAGCGACACGGTCAGCGAGATGATCGTAAAGCCGATCTGCGCGGAGCCTTTGAGCGCCGCCTGCAATGGCGACTCGCCGGCCTCGATGTAGCGCGAGATGTTCTCGATCATGACGATCGCATCGTCGACGACAAATCCCGTCGCGATCGTCATCGCCATCAGCGACAAATTGTTGAGGCTGAACCCGGCGAGGTACATGACGGCGAGGGTGCCGACCAGCGACAACGGCACCGACAGGCTCGGGATCACCGTCGCCGAGGCGCTGCGCAGAAAGAGGAAGATCACCAGCACGACGAGGAGGACGGCGAGGCCGAGCTCGAACTCGACGTCGTCGACCGAGGCGCGGATCGTCGTCGTGCGGTCGGTCAGCACAGTGACATCGACCGCCGCCGGCAATGACGCCTGCAACTGCGGCAGCAAGGCCTGGATGCGATCGACGACCTCGATGACATTGGCGCCGGGCTGGCGCTGGATGTTGAGGATGACCGCCGGGGTCGTGTTCATCCAGCCGGCGAGCTGGGTGTTCTGGGCGCCGTCGGTGACGCTCGCGACATCGGCGAGGCGCACCGGCGCGCCGTTGCGGTAGGCGACGACCAGGTCGGTGTAGTCCGACGCCTTCTTCAGCTGGTCGTTGGCGTTGATCGTATATTGCCGCGTCGGGCCGTCGAAATTGCCCTTGGGGGCGTTGACGTTGGCGTTGCCGATCGTCGTGCGCAGATCGTCGATATTGAGGCCATAGCCGGCGAGTTCGCGCAGATTGGCCTGGATCCGCACCGCCGGCCGGTGCCCGCCGCTGAGCGTGACGAGGCCGACCCCGGTCAATTGCGATATCTTCTGCGCGAGGCGGGTGTCGGCGAGGTCTTCGACCTCGGTCAGCGGCAGGGTTTTCGAGGTCAGCGCCAATGTCAGGATCGGCGCGTCGGCCGGGTTGACCTTGGCGTAGATCGGCGGCGCCGGCAGGTCGGAGGGCAGCAGATTGCCGGCGGCGTTGATCGACGCCTGCACTTCCTGTTCGGCGATGTCGAGGCTGAGCGAGAGGCTGAACTGCAATGTGATGACCGACGCGCCGGCCGAGCTGACCGACGACATCTGGTTGAGGCCGGGCATCTCCCCAAGCTGGACTTCGAGGGGCGCCGTGACCGACGCGGTCATCACATCGGGGCTGGCGCCGGGATAGAGCGTCACCACCTGGATCGTCGGGTAATCGACCTCGGGCAACGCGGAAAGCGGCAGGAAGCGGTAGGCGACGATGCCGACCAGCATGATCGCCGCCATCAAGAGAGAGGTCGCGACCGGCCGCAGGATGAACAGCCGCGACGGGCTCACTGGCTGCTCCGCTGCCGACCCTGACCGCCCCCCTGGCCGCCCCCCTGGCCGCCCTTGCCGCCTTTAACGCTTTGGCTGCTTCCACCCTGACCGCCCTGCGGCGATTTTGCCGGCCCCGGCGGCGCCGCCCCCGGCGCGGCTGCCTCGGCGAGCCGCACCTTGGCGCCGTCCTTCAGCCGGTCCGCGCCGTCGATCACGACGCGCTCGCCCGGCTGAAGGCCCTTGGTGATCGCGACATGCTCGCTATCGCTCGGCCCCAAGGTCACCGGCTGGGCGGCGACCGTGGCGTCGGGCTTCACGACATAGACGAAGGTGCCGGGTGCGCCGTTCTGGATCGCCGCGGTCGGCACGATGCTGGCATCGCGCAATGTGTCGACCAGCAGGCGGACATTGACGAACTGGTTCGGGAACAGGACCTGCTCCTTATTGCCGAACACCGCGCGCAATTTGATCGTGCCGGTCGAGGGGTCGATCTGGTTGTCGATCGTCTCCAACGTGCCGCTGTCGAGGCGGGTGTCGCCGGTGCGGTCGAACGCGGTCGCCGCGAGCTTGGCCCCGGCATTGAGGCGGCGCTGCACGGCCGGCAGATTGTCCTCGGGCAGGGTGAAGATCACCGAGATCGGCTGCACCTGGGTGATGACGACGATGCCGCCCGCGTCGCTCGGCTGCACGTAATTGCCGGCATCGACCTGGCGCAATCCGACCCGCCCCGCGGTCGGCGCCACGATATGGCAATAGACGAGGTTGAGCTTCTGGGTGTCGATCTGCGCCTGATCGGCCTGCACGGTGCCGCGGTCCTGCTGGACGAGGGCGGCCTGGGTGTCGGCGGTCTGGCGGGCGACCGAATTCTGCGCGACCAATGTCCGGTAGCGGGCGAGGTCGATCTCGGCGTTCTTGAGCAGGGCCTCGTCCTTGGCCAGTTGGCCCTCGGCCTGTTCCAATAGGACCTGATAGGGACGCGGGTCGATCTGGGCGAGAAAGTCGCCCTTGTTGACCATCTGCCCTTCCTGAAAGCCGATTTGGGTCAGCTGGCCGTTGATCTGCGTCTTGACGGTGACCGTCGCGAGCGGCGTCACCGTGCCGAGCGCGCTCAGCACGACCGGCATGTCGCCCTTGGTCACCAGCGCCGTGCCGACCGGTATCGGCCCCGAGGATTGGAAGCGCCCGGTCGGCGCCTGATGACCGGCGCGCATTACGACCCAGGCCACCAGCCCGGCGACGACCAGCAGAACCAGGAGCAGCCAGAGCACGCTGCGCCGACCGGAGCGAGCCTCGGCCGGGGTCCCAGGCGGTGTCCCGCGCGGCGGCGCGCCCTCGGCATCAGGCTCGTCCTGACGCGAGGGAAGCCGCGGCGGGCCGGGCGGCTGATCGTCCATCGCCGCCTAACCGAGCCGGCGTGCCGCCGCGACGGTGCCTGCGGACCGCAGCACCCTGATCGGTCGCAGCCGCCTCCGCCCCCGGAATGTCAGTGTCCCCGCCATGCGAAAGAGTTTACGGGGCAAAACCGGCCGGCGTCCCCGCAAAACCGCCGACGCCGACAAGCCCCTTTCGTCGCGGCGGCGCATCGTCTCAAATGGCCGCCTCCGAGAAACTACCCGGTGCGGTGATGACGGCGAATCTACCCCTGTTGAGCGGCGGACAGCTGGTCGTCGCGGCGTTGCGCGCGCATGGCGTCCGGATGGCGTTCAGCGTCGCCGGCGAGAGCTACCTCGAAGTGCTCGACGCGCTGTTCGATGCGCCCGACATCCGCCTCGTTACCTGCCGCCAGGAGGGTGGCGCGGCCTTCATGGCGGAAGCCTACGGCAAAGTGACCGGGCAACCGGGCGTGCTGCTGGTGACGCGGGGCCCCGGCGCCTGCAACGCTTCGGTCGGCGTGCACACGGCCTTCCAGGATTCGACGCCGATGATCGTCTTGGTCGGCCAGGTGGCGCGCTACCAGATCGACCGCGAAGCCTTTCAGGAAGTCGACTTCCGCAAGATGTACGCGCCGCTCGCCAAATGGGTGACGCAGATCGACCTGGCCGAGCGCATCCCCGAACTGTTGAACCAGGCGTTCCAGGTCGCTACCTCGGGACGCCCGGGTCCGGTGGTTGTCGCGCTGCCGGAAGACATGCTGCGCGACCAGCGCGCCGCCGCGTCGGTTGGCCCCTACCGCGCGGTGCATGCCCATCCCGGCATCGCCGACCTTGCCGAATTGCGCCGCCTCTTGGCCGGCGCCGAGCGCCCGATCATGCTGGTCGGCGGCAGCGGATGGAGCGATGCGGCCGCCGCCGACATCGCCCGTTTTGCCATGGCCAACGACCTGCCGGTGTGCTGCTCGTTCCGCCGCCAGGACATCGTCGACAACCGGCTGCGGTGCTTTGTCGGCGATCTCGGCACCGGCGCCGCACCGGCCTTGGTCGCGCGCTTCAAGGCGGCCGATCTGGTGTTGGCGGTCGGCGCGCGGATCGGCGAGATCACCTCGCAATCCTATACGCTGCTGGAGGTGCCCGACCCCGGCAAGACCCTGATCCACGTCCATGCCGCCGCCGAGGAGTTGGGGCGCGTCTTCCGCCCGACCCTGGCGATCCAGTCGGGGATGGCCGAGTTTGCCAGCGCGCTCTCCGCGCTGGAGCCGATCGCCTTGCCGTGCTGGCGCGACTGGCGGGCGGC
>DATLTH010000674.1:0-2407 GCA_035533695.1 Allostellaceae bacterium
CGTCGCCGGCATCGGCGGCTACGGCAAGTGCGTCGGAGTGCCGACGGTCGGCGGCGAGTGCACGTTTCACCCTTCCTACAACGGCAATATCCTGGTCAATGCGATGTGCGTCTGGCTGGCGCGCGCCGACCGTATCTTCTCTTCGGCATTCTCGGCGAACTCGGCTGAGGCCATCGTCGCGCCGTGGATGCCGTCGCGCCCGGTCTTGGCGCCGACATAGATCACCAGATTGCCCGGCCCGGCGGCGGCCGAATAGAAGATACGGTCGGCGCGGGCCAAGCCGACGCACATTGCATTGACCAGGATATTGCCGTTGTAGGAAGGGTGAAACGTGCACTCGCCGCCGACCGTCGGCACTCCGACGCACTTGCCGTAGCCGCCGATGCCGGCGACGACGCCCGACACGAGGTGGCGGGTCTTCGGGTGATCGGGACTGCCGAAGCGCAGCGAGTTCAGCATCGCGACCGGCCGCGCGCCCATCGTGAACACGTCGCGCAATATCCCGCCGACCCCGGTCGCCGCACCCTGGTACGGTTCGATGAACGACGGGTGGTTGTGGCTTTCGATCTTGAAGACGACCGCCTCGCCGTCGCCGATGTCGACGACGCCGGCATTCTCGCCCGGCCCGCAGATGACCCGCTTCCCCTCGGTCGGCAATGTCTTGAGCCAGATTTTCGACGATTTGTACGAGCAATGCTCGCTCCACATCGCCGCGAAGATGCCAAGCTCGGTCAGGTTCGGGGTGCGCCCGAGAATCGCGCAGGCGCGGGCGAACTCGTCCGCGCTGAGCCCATGCTCGGCCGCGAGTTCGCGGGTGACGTTGCTGCCGATCACTGCAGCGCGCCGACGAGACCGGCGAAGAAGCCTTGGCCGTCGGTGCCGCCGAGCAAGGGGTCGGTGGCGTTCTCGGGGTGCGGCATCAGCCCCAGGACCGTGCGGCTGTCGTTGAAGATGCCGGCGATGGCGCGGGCCGAGCCGTTGAAATTGTCGGCCTCGGTCAGCGCGCCCGCCGCGCTGCAATAGCGGAACGCGACGCGCCCCTCGCCCTCCAGCCGGTCGAGCGTTTCGGGGTCGGCGGTGTAGTTGCCGTCGTGATGCGCGACCGGCACGCGGATCGTCTGGCCGGCCGCGTAGCCGCAGGTGAAGATCGTCTGGCTGTTCTCGACCCGCAGATGCACCTCCTTGCAGGTGAAGGCGAGCGAGCGGTTGGGCAGCAATGCGCCGGGCAGGAGGCCGGCTTCGGTCAAAATCTGGAAGCCGTTGCAGATGCCGAGCACCGGGGTGCCGCGCGCGGCGCGCGCCTTCACTTCGCGCATGATCGGCGAGTGCGCCGCCATCGCGCCGCAGCGCAGATAGTCGCCGTAGGCGAAGCCGCCGGGCAGGATGATCAGGTCGGTGTCGGGCAGGGCCGCGTCGCGGTGCCAGATGCGGACCGGCTCATGCCCGCTGGCGCGCTGCCACGCGAGGCAGACATCGTGCTCGCGGTTGGAGCCGGGGAAGATGATGACGCTGGCGTGCATCGCGTCTGGCCTCGCTGGCGCAGGTGGGCGTCACATACGCTGCGCCGTCGCGGCGTTCAAGCCGGCCGGTCACGAGATCGCGCAGCTGGCTTTGGGGTCGGGCTTGGAGGGAGCAGCGGCCGGCGTCTCGAACGGCTTGCCCTCGCCGGGGTCGCCGCCCGCGATGCTGATCCCGGACGTCACCGGCGCCGCATTGGGGTCGCCGCCCGAGCGAATCGTGCCGCCCGCGACGGTTTCGCCGCGCTCGGGCCACAGCAGGCGAAAATCTTCGAGGCTGCGGCCGGTGCCGCCCGGGACGTAGATCGCCGCGGACAGACGGAAACGGCGCCCGGCGATCGCCGCGCCGACCGGCTCGCCGCTGTCGCCCCAGATCGCCGGCTGGCCGCGCAGCCAGGCGTTGAGCGCCTTGGTGTCGTCATGCCGTCCGTCGCCCCACAACACGATCTCGGCCGGCATGCAATGCTGCTGCGGCATGGCCGCGCCGGCCGGCGACGCAGCCAGCGCGGCCAGCAGGGCGATAAGCAGAGTATGGCGTGCGGTCCTAGGCAATCTCGATCGCGTAATTCTCGATGACCGGGTTGGCGAGCAATTGCCGGCACATGTCTTCGACCCGGGCGCGCGCCGCCGCCGGATCGGTCTCGGCCAGTTCGAGTTCGATCAGCTTGCCCTGGCGGACTTCGCCGATTCCGCCGAACCCCAGCCCCTGCAATGCGTTGCCGATCGCCTTGCCCTGCGGATCGAGCACTCCCGCCTTCAGGCTGATATGGACGCGCGCCTTCATCGCCGGCGTCTACTGCATCGCCTTCGGCGTCGGGAAATCGCCCGGCCCACCCTCCGGCAGGATGCCGAGCCGGCGGGCCACCTCCTGGTAGCCCTCCTCGACCCGG
>DATLTH010000675.1:0-3224 GCA_035533695.1 Allostellaceae bacterium
ACAGAATCGTGATGCTCGCTTCCTGGGAAGTCCCGCAATCACTCCGATTCGATTTGTCGCACCCGCACCAAGACCGTGATCATCCGACCGCGCATCGCGCCGCCGTCAATCCGCCGTTGCCCGGCCTTTTGCCCCTGTTACCCAGCGGTGAGGGGAATGCGACCGTCAGGACCTCTTTCCAAACGGATGCCTAGCCGACCCCGGGGGAAGGGGCCAACCATGCTGAGAAAAACACCATCAAGCAAGACACCGTGGCACGGGTAGAGAACGCCTATCACTGGGATCGGCGCCGGTTCGAAGATGGGAACCGGCGCCGGGTTCCGCATGTCGATCAGCCACGCTGCCGGCCGCCACGGGCTCAGCCCAAGCCTGCCGTTCCGCTGGAGGCGGCTGATGAGCGAGGGGGCAAGGAAGCCGTCCGTGCCGACGACGAGGTGGACGCGGCTCCGAAGTTCACCGCCTGCGTCGCGCCGACCCGCGCCGAAGCCGAAGACCTCGCCGCGAGCGTCACGGTCGATTTCGAGCCCCTTGACGCCGTCGTCGATGCGCCGGCCGCGCTGCGCGGCGGCGGCGCTTTGGTGCACGAGTATTGGGGCGACAATCTCCACCAGGAGCGGGTCGTCGAAGGCGGCGACATCGAGGCGGCGGCGCGCGACGCGGAGATCGTCGTCAAACGCGAATACCGCATGAACCGGCAGTCGGGGTCGCCGATGGAAGGCCGCGCCGTGCTCGCCTGCCGCGATCACCGGCTCGACGAGGTCGTGGTCTATGCCTCGACCCAGACGCCGCATACGCTGCGCGTCGCGTTGGGCGAAATCCTCGGCATCGAACTGCGCCGCATCCGCGTCGTCGCCCCCGATGTCGGCGGCGGCTTCGGGCCGAAGGCGCGGCTCTACCCGGAGGAGATCATCCTCGCGGCGCTCGCTCTCGAACTCGACCACCCCGTGCGCTGGATCGAGGACCGCACCGAGCATCTGCTGACCGCCGCGCATACCCGCGACCATCATTACAAGCTGACCGCCTATGCCGACCGGCGAGGGAAAATCCTCGGCATCGACAACGAGATCATCGTCGATGCCGGCGCCTATGGGCTGTGGCCGCAGGGGCCATACCAGGAAGCCAACATGGCGGCGCGCTGTCTGCCGGGGCCGTATACGATCGCCAACTACCGGGCGCGGACCTACACCGTCGCGACCAACAAGGCGCCATTGGGACCCTATCGCGGGGTCGGGCGGCCCGGCGCCTGCTTTGCGATCGAGCGGACGATCGACGAGGTGGCGCGCGCCGTGGGCCGCGATCCGGCCGAGGTGCGCATCGAAAACATGATCCCGCCGGCGGCGATGCCGTTCACCTCGGTGACCGACATGCGCTACGACACCGGCGATTATCCGGCGAGCGTCAGGCTCTGCGCTGAATTGGTCGATCTGCCGGGGATCCGCGAGCGGCAGCAGCGGGGCGAGGCTGACGGCAGGCTGATCGGCGTCGGCTTCGCCAGCTTTACCGAACAGACCGCGCACGGCGCCGCCGAATTCGCCTCGCGCGGCGCCTCGATCATCCCGGGGTTCGAGAGTTGCACGGCGCGGGTATTGCCCGACGGCAGCCTCGTGCTGCATGTCGGCATCCAGTCGCACGGCCAGGGTTTGGAGACCGCGCTGTCGCAGGTCGCCTATCAGGAATTGGGCATCAACCCCGCGCACATCTCGGTGCGCCATGGCGACACCGAGAGCACCGCCTTCGGCTTCGGCACCTTCGCCTCGCGCAGCATGGTCATGTCGGGCGGCGCGGTGGCGCGCGCCAGCCGGATGCTGCGCGCCAAGATCGAGCAGATCGGCGCGCATCTGCTGCAATGCGAGCCGGCCGCGGTGCATTGCGCCGACGGCGCGGTAATCGGGCCGCGGGGTCGCTCGGTATCGATCGCCGAGGTCGCCCAGGTGGCGCATCTGCGCATGCATGAGTTGCCGCCCGGCGTCGAGCCATTGCTCGATGCGACCGCAACCTACGAGCCGGGGATCAGCACCGGCGTCTTCTCCTACGCGACGCACGGCGCCGTCGTCGCCGTCGATCCGGAGACCGGCGCGGTCGAGCTCCTCGATTTCGCCGTCGCCGAGGATTGCGGCACGATGGTCAACCCGATGCTCGTCGAAGGCCAGATAAGGGGCGGCGTCGTGCAGGGCATCGGCACCGCGCTCTGCGAAGAAATTCCCTATGACGAGCACGGCCAGCCGCTCGCCGCGACGCTGCTCGATTACCACCTGCCCGGCGCCTCCGAAGTGCCGGCGATCAAGATCGGCCATCTGCACAACCCGGCGGGCGCGACCGAATACGGCATGAAGGGGATGGGCGAGGGCGGCGCGGAAGTCAATGAGACGCCCGTTACCGCGCAGCGGGTGCTGATGGCGATCAAGAGGGCACGGGGCGGATGATTTCTCGGGCTAACATACGACGCTGTCGTCGATCTCGCTGTTGGGCTTGATTTCGCCAATCAGGCCGAGTAATTCCCGCGCTCGGAACGGCTTTCCAATGATCTCGTTCGCGCCGAGCGAGCGGGCGATACTAAGTACGTCAATGCCGCCGATCTGGCCGCCGCCAGAAATCGCGATGATTTTAATCCGCGGGTTTTCGCGACTGAAAGGCCACTTCCTGGCGCATCAGACCTTCGCCGATATCGATCATCTCGACCACGCCATCCATAAGGGCATTACCGACATGAACCATGAGCGCCTATCACACCTGTGTACTAGTCTTACTGAGTCAGAAAGTCGCAGATGTAGTGGTGTTGGGGTCTAAGCCGTCAGGATATGGTGCGATTTGGCAATTTCCGGCGCATCGAGGTTGTGATGGACGGCCTGACTGATGATGGGAGTGAATCGCGCTTTTCGGTCTATGTCGAGGGGCTTGTCGAGGTGATTGGCCACGCTGACCGGGCGTCGCCGTTGCGGGATTACTGCCTCGGGCTGCTGATGCCGGGAGAGCGCAAGAGCGTCGAGCCGATGGCGGCGCTGATGGCGCCCGCCCGGGTGCCGGCGCAGCACCAATCGCTGCTGCATTTCGTCGGCAACGCGCCGTGGTCGGACGAGCGGGTACTGGCCAGGGTGCGCGACCTGGTGCTGCCGACCATCGAGCGCCGCGGGCCGATCGCGGCGTGGATCATCGACGACACCGGGTTTCCGAAGAAGGGCCGGCATTCGGTCGGGGTCGCGCGACAGTATTGCGGTCAACTTGGC
>DATLTH010000676.1:0-4159 GCA_035533695.1 Allostellaceae bacterium
GTTGCGAGGAGATAGCGAATGGCAGACGACCCGAGCCTGTTCTACGATCGTCACATCTTCATGTGCAACAATGTGCGGCCGGAGGGACATCCGCGCGGCTGCTGCATGGCGCGCGCTGAGGCGGCGGGCGGCTTCGACAAATTGCGCGGCTATGCTCGTGAAAAGGCGCGGCAGATGGGGATACAAAACATCCGCTTCAACGCCGCCGGCTGCCTCGACCGCTGCGAGTTTGGTCCGAACATGGTGATCTACCCCGAGGGCGTCTGGTACCACTTCGATTCGCAGAGCGATATCGACGAAATCCTCGAGACCCATCTGAAGAACGGCGGCCGGGTGGAGCGCCTGATGCTGCAGCCCGACCAGCTGCCGCCGAAGCACTGAGGCCGCTCGCGTCCGACACGATTTACGCCCCGGCGACCGCGGCGGGGCGTGCGGCGATCGCGATTGTCCGGCTGAGCGGCCCCGAGGCCGGACCGGCGCTCAAGGCGCTTACCGGGAAGCTGCCGCCGCCGCGGGTGGCACGTCATGTCCGGGTGCGCGACCCGGGCAGCGGCGAGGGGATCGACGACGGTCTCGCGCTGTGGTTTCCCGGGCCGCGCAGCGTTACCGGCGAGGATGTCGCCGAATTGCACCTGCACGGCAGCCGCGCCGTGCTGACCGCGGTGATGGCGGCGCTCGGCCGCCTGGGCTTGCGTCTCGCCGAGCCCGGCGAGTTCACCCGTCGCGCCTTCCAGGGCGGCAAGCTCGACCTCGTGCAGGCCGAGGCGGTGGCCGACCTCGCGGCGGCCGAGACCGAGGCGCAGCGCCGCCAGGCCCTGCGCCAGCTCGACGGTTCGCTCGGCGACCTTTATCGCGGCTGGAGCCAGCGCCTGTTGCGCCTGCTCGCCCACCTCGAAGCGGCTATCGATTTCCCCGACGAGGACCTGCCGCCGGCGATCGAAGCCGAGGTCGCCGCCGAGACGGCATCGCTCGCCGGCGAGATCGCGCTCCATCTTGCCGACGGACATCGCGGCGAGCGGCTGCGCGACGGCATCGCGGTGGCGATCTTGGGGCCGCCCAATGCCGGCAAATCGAGCCTCCTCAACCAGCTCGCCCGGCGCGAGGCGGCGATCACTTCGCCCGTTGCCGGGACGACGCGCGACGTGATCGAGGTGGCGATCGATCTGGCCGGCTACCCCATTGTGCTGGCCGACACGGCGGGCTTGCGCGAGAGCGCCGACCTGGTCGAGCAGGAGGGCCTGCGCCGCGCCCTCGGCCGCGCCGAAGCGGCGGAATTGCGCCTCTTCGTGTTCGACGCCGCCCGCCCGCAGGACGCAAGCGGCGCCGGCCAATGGCCCGGCCGCGACACCATGCTCGTCGCCAACAAGATCGATCTCGCGCGAAACCGCGCCGATCTGCCGCCCGGCGCCCTCGCCGTCTCGGCCCTGACCGGCGACGGCATCCCCGCGCTCGTCGCCGCGCTGGCCGCGCACATCGCCGCCGGCTACGATTTCGCGGCGCCATTGCTGACCCGCGCCCGCCACCGCGAAGCCTTAGAGATCGCGGCCGACGCGTTGCAGCGCTCGCTCGCCGCCGATTACACCGAGCTGCGCGCCGAGGATCTCCGCCTCGCCTGGCGCAGCCTCGGCCACATCACCGGCCACGTCGACGTCGAGGACCTGCTCGACGTAATCTTCGCCGAATTCTGCCTCGGCAAGTGAGCGGAATTATGTAGCTGTTTCGGCTAGACATCGCGCACGATCTGCACCTAATGCGATTCTAGCAGCAGAATCGTTCTACTCCTCGGCGACCCTCTAACGGATTGGATTCGGGACCGATTCGCGGCTTTCGCGGCGGAATCGTCGTTGGCGAGGACGACGCCTTGACCCAATAAGGTTGACCTAACCCGTTGGTTCCAAATAAGATGTGCGCTTTCCCAAAATTGGGTGGACGCGCTACTGCAAATCGCGATGAGAGTCAATATATAGTAGGCTCATGAACTATGACGCATATTTCTGCACCAACGGTGCGAAGCGAGCGGCGCTTCGCGCACCTCATCGTGGCGCCGTCGCCGGCAAACCGCGACGAGGTAGCGTGGTTTTGCGTCGATCCGATCGGAACGATACGGCGAATTCTTGAGAGCGGATTGGTTGATCGATTCGCTGAGTATGAGGGACTCGTGCACGGGGACATCGATGGCGGCACTGCTGGCCTGATGACCGCCGTCGCGCTGTTTCGGGGGCTGCGCTCAGGGCAGGAGCACGTGCTCACCTATGTGACAGATCCGCTCTGGACCTATACCTACCCAGTTCCACACCGGATTGGTTTGGATCCTCCGACGCGGCGCGCCGCATACCCTGACAGCGTTTTTGTCGCTTATACCGATACACGCGAGATCGCGCGACGACGAGCCATGGAACTGGTTGCTCAGGCAGGGGCGGATCATCAACCTCTTGGTCTGATCTACAACTGGGAATGGGTATTACGATCCAAGGATGATCCTTCCCTTCCTGATGAATACGAGACGAGGTACGGCGAGAGGATATGGTGATGACCGGCTTACTGGACCAGATTGCGCCCGAGTTCGTCGGCAACAAAATGCCAAAATTTGTTCCCGGCGCTCGCTACTATCCTGATATGGATTATCTGCTCTACATGCAAGAATGCAGATCGTATCGTGCCGATCGCGTCGATGACTTTCTAACGGTTCTCTGGCATCCAGATGAGGATCGTCTGATCGGCGTCAAATTTAAAGGGTGGCGTCTCATCTTCGATGAACTCAAGGAAAAGTTGGGTTGGCAGGATGAAGATTTTTTCCCGCTCGTCAAAGCCCTTGAATACGGTCTCGTAGAGGCTTTTGCGCATTATATAGAGAAGTACAAAGGCGTGCCACCGGGCGAGCGATATCGAAAAGCTGCGCTATATTCCAAGGCGATACGGCTAGTGAACGAAGCGACCGTATCAGTTCGAGAATGGGCGGACGCAGCCTAGGGTCATTCCCGGCTCTTCAGGTAACCCGCGCCGGCTTTGTCGGCCCGGTCCGCGGCTTTTGACATTGCCGCCGCGGCGATGATAAGAGGTGGCTCGGAGGGTTGCCCCATGGTGCGCAGGGTTTTCTATACGTTTCTGGCGCTGGCGCTGGCGGGCAGCGCGTTCGACAATGCCGACCCGAAGCCGGACGTCAATCTGTTTGGCGTCCTGTTCCTGTTCATGGCCTTTGTCGTGTGGTTTTACTGGCATGACATCATCGCCGGCTACTCCTACCTCGACGAGGGGCGGGCGCCGCGTTACGAGCGCACCGGGCTGATGTTTGTCCGCTTTGCGCCGATGTACCTGCGCGAACTTACCGGCAAAAAGCGCCGCCGCGCCTAGCCCGGGCAGGCGTTCGGCGCCCTCCGACATTGGGCCTCTGATGGACAACGCCCGCGCCCGCTTTGATGTCGTGGTGATCGGCGGCGGCCACGCCGGCGTTGAGGCGGCGGCCGCGTCCGCGCGCCTCGGCGCCCGCACCGCGCTGTTGACGCACAACCGCGCGACGATCGGCGAGATGTCGTGCAACCCGGCGGTGGGCGGCCTCGCCAAGGGCCATCTGGTGCGCGAGATCGACGCGCTCGACGGCGTCATGGGACGGGCGATCGACCATGCCGGCATCCAGTTCCGTGTCTTGAACCGCAGCAAGGGGCCGGCGGTGCGCGGTCCTCGCGCCCAGGCCGACCGCAAGCTCTATCGCCAGGCGATGACCGCGCTGCTCGGCGACATCGATGGCCTCGCGGTGATCGAGGGGGCGGCCGAGGACCTGCTGCTCGACCCCGCCGGCCGGGTCGGCGGCGTCGTGCTCGGCGACGGCAGGCAGATCGCCGCCGGCCGCGTCGTGCTGACCACCGGCACATTTCTCGGCGGCCTCATTCACATCGGCCCGGAGAAGATTCCGGCCGGGCGGGTCGGCGAGGCGCCCTCGCTCGGCCTGTCGCACACATTGCGAAATGCCGGATTTGCGCTCGGGCGGCTCAAGACCGGGACGCCGCCGCGGCTCGACCGCGCGACGATCGACTGGCGGGGGCTCGCGATCCAGCCGGGCGACGATCCGCCGGTGCCGTTCTCGTTCCTGACCGGGCAGATCGCGACGCCGCAAATCGTCTGCCACATCACCGAAACCACGGCGGCGACGCATGCCGTCATC
>DATLTH010000677.1:0-2044 GCA_035533695.1 Allostellaceae bacterium
CCGCAGGCGCTTCGCGGTCTACGACTTGGGAGCTCGAGGAATTTCAAGAAGCGAGCGCTAACTTAGTGCCGTCGGCACGAGCCCTCCACCTATCCAGCCGGGTCTCTGGGCACGGTCGCGGCGGCTTGGCTCTCCCCCGGCCTGCCCCGGCAGCGATCACGACACCGTGAGGAATTGCTATTGGATTCAGGGTCTTTTGCAGTACACCACGCTGAGATGCTGCATTGCACAATCCCATTGACTTTTCACAGGAAAGGCCTAACATCCAAATTGCTGCACTGCACAACCAACGCAGCGCGCACGCAGCCAGAATACTCGGACCCCAGGACAGACAGGAGCAGACCATGTACGTAACCCCGGAACAGATTCAAGAAACCACGAAAACCAATGTCGAAACCGTGCTGTCTCTCGCCGCCGCGCAGTTTGCCGCAGTGGAGAAGCTCGCAGCCCTCAACGCGAACGCCGTCAAGACCGCGTTCGAGGACGCGCTCGCGAACACGCGCGCCCTCGTCGGCGCGCGGGATGTGCAGGAGTTCATCAGCCTGCAGAACTCCTTCGCGCAGCCGGCGCTCGAGAAGGCGATCGCCTACTCGAAGAACGCCTACGAGCTTGCCACCGAGACCAATGCCGAGGTGTCGAAGCTGGCGGAGAAGCGCGTGGCCGAATTGAACGACAACTTCGCCTCGCTGCTCGACAAGGTCGCCAAGAACGCGCCGGCCGGCTCGGACGTCGCCGTGGCCGCAGTCAAGCAGATGATCGCCGCCGCGAACTCGGCCTACGACAATTTCAACAAGGTGGCGAAGCAGGCGACCGAGATCGCGGAAGCCAACGTCAGCGCCGCGACCGAGACCGTGAAAGGGCTGGCCAAGTCGAAAAAGGCCGCCTGAATCGGCCTCGGATTGGGCGCGGCGCTGCAAAGCGCCGAGCGTAGAACGGTAAGCAGCCCAAGGGCGGCCGGTTCCGAACCGGAACGAAAGCGGCGTGGCGCAAGCCACGCCGCTTTTGCGTTGTTGCGGGCGGCGCGCCGTCGTTGTACCTGAAGAGTCCCGGTTTCTCAGCGTGCGACTTCCTCGAACGGAAACCCCGCCTGGCGCACGCTGGCGCGGAGCACCGTGATCGCGGCGCCGACCTCATCCGGGTCTCCCCGCACGCCCAGCTCCACATGCAGCCGCGATCCATCCAACCCCATCGACGGCAGGCTGAACACCTTGAGCTTGCGGTAGCTCGCCTCGATCGCCTCCATCACCGGCACCAGCTGGCTCTCGCCCGCCCCGAATACGAAGATCGAAGCCTCGGCCCAGCGATCGCGATCGAAAAGGTGGCGGTACTTCGTATCGAGCACCGCCTCGACCATCGGCCAGGCCATCTGCGGAAAGCCCGGCACGAAGTAATGCTCGCGCGCCGCGAAGCCGGGGATGCGGTTGACCGGGTTCGGAATGATCTCGCAGCCGGCCGGGAACTCGCCCATCTTGAGGCGTTGCGGCGTCGCCTCGCCGCCGAATCGGCCGCGGATTTCCGCTTCGGCCGTCGCATGCAGGACTAGCGGCACGCCGAGCGCGGCAGCGGCGCACTGCCGCGTATGGTCGTCTGGCGTAGCCCCGATGCCGCCGAAGCTGAACACGACGTCGCCTGAAGCGAAGCTGCGCGCGAGCGTCCCGGTGATCCGCTCCGGCTCGTCGCCGAGGTACTCGCACCAGGCGAGACGCAAGCCGCGGCGCGCGAGCGCCTCGACCAGGAACGCAAAGTGCCTGTCCTGCCGCTTGCCCACGAGGATCTCGTCGCCGATGATCAGAGCGCCGATCGCCAAGCGCGTCTCCTAGCAGTTTGTTGAACTTCGAACGTTTTTCATGAGTTCAGCGATGCCGAATGGTCGAGATGACGGGATCGGACCCCGAGGACTGCTCGCCGTGACCCCGGATTGGGATCGTTTGCGTTCATTTCGCGCTCGCTGCACGCACCTCTCCCGTGTATCCACTCGGATGCATCGCCAGAAGCTTCGGCAGCCGACGCAGATTCACCACCGTTGCCGCAAGCGTGAACAGCA
>DATLTH010000678.1:0-2665 GCA_035533695.1 Allostellaceae bacterium
CCAGCGGCAGGTCGGTCGGGGCATGGACGACGCCGTCGGCGACATGGCTGAGCCGATTGCCGGCAACATCGATGACCCCCCATCCGGTATGCCGCAACCCGGGATCGAGCCCGAGAACCCGCATTCTGTGGTCGCCCCCCACGAAACCCCGCGTCATTCCCGCGAAAGCGGGAACCCAGGGATCAGGCACCCCACTGGCTGCCCTGGACCCCCGCCTTCGCGGGGGTGACGATAACGGTACCCCAATCCACGCGCATCATTCGGGAGCACTCAATCACGCGCTCAGCCGCGCCAGGATATCTTCGCCGACCTCGAAATTGGCGTAAACCTGCTGCACGTCGTCGCTGTCTTCCAGCGTTTCGAGCAATTTGAACAGCGCGGCCGCGGTGTCTTCGTCGATCGTCGCGGCAGTTTTCGGCCGCCACCCCAGCCGGGCCGAGTCGGCCGGGCCGAAGGATTTTTCCAAGGCATCGCGCACGCTGTTAAAGTCTTCCGGCGCCGAGATCACGACATGGCCGTCATCGTCGCTGGCGACATCGCTGGCGCCGGCCTCGATCGCGGCGTCGAGCATCTCGTCGGCGCTCGCCACCGCGGCCGGATAGGCGATCTCGCCGACATGCTCAAACATGAAGTTGACGCTGTTCGTTTCGCCCAGGGCGCCGCCCGCCTTGGTGAACGCGGCGCGCACCTCGCTGGCGGTGCGGTTGCGGTTGTCGGTCAGCGCCTCGACGATGACCGCGATCCCGCCCGGCCCATAGCCTTCGTAGCGCACCTCTTCATAGGCCTCGCCGCCCTCGCCGCCGGCGCCGCGCTTGACCGCGCGCTCGACCGTGTCTTTCGGCATGTTGGCCTGGCGCGCCGCCAATATCGCCGAGCGCAGCCGCGGGTTGGCGGCGGGGTCAGGCAGACCCTGGCGCGCCGCGGTGGTCAATTCCCGGATGATCTTGGTAAAGACCTTGCCGCGCTTTTTGTCCTGCGCGCCCTTGCGGTACATGATGTTCTTGAATTGCGAATGGCCGGACATCTTCGGGCATCCCGAATCACAAGCGGAGGTTTGGTGCGCGGGCACATGCCGCTATGGCACGGCGTAGCGCGCGAATATGGCAGGGTTGGGATGATTTGGGCGCGATAAAAGCATCAAGGCGCGCGCTCAGAGGTGCGGCAGGTGCGGCTTCAGACGGCCACCGCAACGCACTGGTTCGATAAAGCGGGCCAGACCGGTCACATCGTCGATTTGCACGAAGACGCCGCACAGCGTCCCCTCCCCTTCGGCGACCTTCGCCTTGTCGCCCGGCACCTTGGTAACAAAGCGGCGGACCGAGGGTTCCTTCTGCATGCCGATGACCGAATCGTAGTCGCCGCACATCCCGGCGTCGCTGAGATAGGCGGTGCCGCCCGGCAGGATCTGCGCGTCGGCGGTCGGCACATGGGTGTGGGTGCCGAGCACGGCCGAGACCCGGCCATCGGCAAAATGTGCCAACGCCATCTTTTCGCTGGTCGCCTCGGCATGAAAATCGACGACGATCGCGGTGACGCCGCGGCCGAGTTTGTGTTGCGCCAGGATCGCCTCAAGGCAAGCGAACGGATCGTCGAGCGCGTCCATGAACAGCCGCCCCATCAGGTTGACGACAAGGACATTGCCCCCGCCGTCGAGCGGATGCAGGCACCAGCCGGCGCCCGGGGTGCCGGGCGGGAAATTGGCCGGCCGCAGGATGCGTGGGTCGCGGGCGATGTACTGGATCAGCTCGCGCTGGTCCCACACGTGGTTGCCGGTCGACAGGATGTCGGCGCCGGCATCGTAGAGCTCGCCGGCCAGCCGCTCGGTCAGCCCGAACCCGGATGCCGCGTTCTCGGCATTGACGATCGCGACATCGATCCTGAGGTCGCGCTTCAGCTGCGGCAGGTAGGATTTGATCGCGTCGCGCCCCGACCGCCCGACAACGTCACCGCACAGAAGGATGTTCAAACAGAAAGGCCCCTAGCATCCCGGATGTTGAAGAGCGGAGCCGCCTCGGCCGTTGGCGATGCGAACCCACCGTGGCCCTGCACTGCAGGTGGGTGCCATGTATCGAAGCCACGACTTCGACAGGGACAGCTCCCGAACGGTAGATATCGGCCCCGGGGTATTTGCTGCCTGACGAGCCGCGCAGCCCCGCTCCCCTCTTAGCTAGGATGATTCGAGGCGCGCCGCAATGGCCTCGATGCGCTGCGCCGCGCCGCGGATGCCGGAAGCGGCCTCGCCCGGCTCGGCGGCCGGAGCGCCGGCGGCGCGCGCCCGGTTGCGTTCCTGCTGCAGCGCCTCGTTGGCGTCCGACAGCTCGTCGGCAATGACCAACGCCGCCAGGAGGATCAGCCGGGCTTCGCCGACCTGGCCGACCGTCTTGGTGAATTCGCCGACATGGGCGTCGACATACTGCGCAAGGCGGCGGATGCGCGGCTCCTGCCCGTCGGCGCAGCTGAGCGCAAAGTCGCGGCCGTTCACCTTGACGACGACCTGGCCCATGTCATTCCTCCCGTTCGAGCAATTGTCCGAGCCTCGCCAGAGCGGCGTCGATGCGCTCGGCGATCGAAGCGGCAACCGCCGCCACCCGCTCGTCCTCGGCTGCGCGGTTTGCCTGGGTTGATGCCGCCTCCAGCCGCGCCACCGCCTGTTCGAGCCTCGCGA
>DATLTH010000679.1:0-2231 GCA_035533695.1 Allostellaceae bacterium
GCAGGAGCGCGACCCCGCCCTTGATCGTCTGGACGCGGTCGAACGGGTGGCCGGTGATCGCCGGCGTATCAATCGCGGCACCGGCGCCGTCCGGCGCGCTGGTGCCGTCGTTGATGCGGCGGTGCCACTGCCACCACACGACCGCAAACACGACCAGCAGCGCAAACAGCGCCGGCACCGCCCCGATCGTCAGAAACCGCCAAAAATCCAGCCGCCCCATTGTGCCGAGCAGCATGTTCTGCGGGTTGCCGATCATCGTCGCGGCCGAGCCGGCGTTGGCCGAGGCGGCCAGCGCAATGGCAAACGGCCGCGGGTCGAGGCCGCGTTTCTGGGCGCCGGCGATCAGCAGCGGCGCCATCGCCGCGATCAGGATGTCGTTGGCCAGCACCGCCGACAGCGCGCCGCCGATCGCCACGGTCAGCGCCAGCAGCGCGGCGGCGCCGCCGCGCGTGCCGATGATCGTCCGTGCGCAGTAATCTATGAACCCGGATTCGGCAAACTGGGCTGAGATGATCATCATCGCAAACAACAGCGCCAGGGTCGGCATGTCGACGGCGCTGCCGAAATCGTCGAGCGTCATCTGGCCGCTCGCGAGCAGGGCGATCACCGCGAGCAGCGCAATGCCGGTCCGGTCGACGCGCAGCCAAGCGATTCGCCCGGCCGCCATGCCGAAATAGGTCAGAATCAAAACCAGAAGCGCGATCGCCGCGTGCATCGCACACACATCCGGTGAAGCCGTCGGCGATCATAGGGCAAGCCTTCGCTCGCTAAAACGCGCGGCGCGGCGGTGCGAATATTGGCCGCTTAAGACGGCCCGCCGGCCGCTCGCCGGTTTCGGCGTCGCCGACCCGTGGTGTGCCGGCGGCGTTGGCTTGCTATATGATACGGACATGCCCGAACTCGCCGCCGCCCCCGACAGCGCCGCCGCCGCGCCCTATCTCGCCGGCCTCAACGACGCCCAGCGCCGGGCGGTCGAGGCGGTCGACGGCCCAGTGCTGGTGCTGGCCGGTGCCGGCACCGGCAAGACCCGGGTGCTGACGACGCGGCTCGCCCACATTCTGGCGAGTGGCCGCGCCCATCCCGGCGAGGTCCTGGCCGTTACCTTCACCAACAAGGCGGCGCGCGAGATGCGCTACCGGCTCGAGGCGATGATCGGCCGCGCCGCCGACGGGGTGTGGCTTGGCACGTTCCACGCGCTGGCCGCACGCATCCTGCGGCGCCACGCCGAGCTGGTCGGGCTCAATTCCAGCTTTACGATTCTCGACACCGACGACCAGCTCCGCCTCGTCAAGCAGATCATCGTCGCCGCCAATATCGACGAGCGGCGCTGGCCGGCGCGGGTGCTGCTGGCGATCATCGAACGGTGGAAGGATCGTGGCCTCGGCCCCGACAAGGTGCCGGCCAGCGATGCCGGCGATTTTGCCGACGGCCGCGCGGTCACGCTCTACCGCCTGTATCAAGAGCGGCTGCGTACCGTCAACGCGACGGATTTTGGCGACCTTTTGTTGCACAATCTGACGCTGTTCACGACCGAGCCGGAAATCCTCGACCGCTACCAGCGGCGTTTCCGATATCTCCTGGTCGACGAATACCAGGACACCAACGTCGCGCAGTATCTGTGGCTGCGCCTGCTGGCTCAGGGCCACCGCAATCTGTGCTGCGTCGGCGACGACGACCAGTCGATCTACAGCTGGCGCGGCGCGCAGATCGAAAACATCCTCAAATTCGAGAGCGATTTTCCCGGCGCGCTGATCGTGCGGCTGGAGGAGAACTACCGCTCGACGCCCGATATTCTCGGCGCCGCCGCCGGCATCATCGCCAACAATCGCGGCCGGCTCGGCAAGACGCTGTGGACCCGCGCCGACGGCGGCGACAAGGTCACGGTGCGCGGGGTGTGGGACGCCGAGCAGGAGGCGCGCTGGGTCGGCGACGAGATCGAGGCGCTGCAGCGCAAGGGCCACCCGCTCAGGGAGATCGCGATCCTGGTGCGCGCCGGGTTTCAGACCCGCGAATTCGAGGAACGGTTCATCGCACTGGCGCTGCCATACCGGGTGATCGGCGGCCCGCGTTTTTACGAGCGCCAGGAAATCCGCGACGCGCTGGCCGCACGCATCCTGCGGCGCCACGCCGAGCTGGTCGGGCTCAATTCCAGCTTTACGATTCTCGACACCGACGACCAGCTCCGCCTCGTCAAGCAGATCATCGTCGCCGCCAATATCGACGAGCGGCGC
>DATLTH010000680.1:0-2017 GCA_035533695.1 Allostellaceae bacterium
GCTCGGCGGGGGAGGAGCCAGTACGGCACCGCCTCGTCCTTAGCATTCGCTGCCGATGACTCACCTCCTCGACTACCTCGCCGACCGCCTGCTGCTGTGCGACGGCGCGATGGGGACGCAGGCGCAGGCGCGCAATTTCCACATCGAAGCGGATTTCCACGGCCACGAGAACTGCACCGAGATCCTGTGCGAAAGCCGGCCCGATTTCGTGCGCGAGGTGCATCGCTCCTATCTTGCGGCCGGGGCGGATGCGATCCAGACCAACAGTTTCGGCGGGTCGCCAGTGACGCTCGGCGAGTTCGGCATCGCCGACAAGGCGTTCGCGCTCAACCGCCGGTCCGCCGAACTGGCATGCGAGGCGGTCGGCGAATTCGCCCATGACGGCAAGACCCGCTTTGTCTTCGGCTCGCTCGGGCCGGGGACGCGACTGCCGACGCTCGGCCATATCGCCTATCAGGACCTCGAAGACGCGCTGACGATCCAATGCACCGGCCTCGTCGCCGGCGGCGTCGACGCGATCCTCATCGAGACCTGCCAGGACCCGTTGCAGATCAAGGCCGCGGTCAACGGCGCGAAGCGGGCGCGCGAGGAAGCCGGGAAGTACGATCTGCCGATCATCGTGCAGGTGACCGTCGAGACGACCGGCACCTTGCTGGTCGGCGCCGACATCGCCGCGGCCGCGACGATCGTCCATGCCCTCGACGTCCCGGTCATCGGCCTCAACTGCGCGACCGGCCCGCGCGAGATGGCCGAGCACGTCAAGTGGCTCGGCGACAACTGGCCGGGGCCTATCTCGATCCAGCCCAATGCCGGCCTGCCCGAGTTGATCGGCGGGCAAACCCGTTACCCGCTCAGCCCGCGCGAGCTGGCGCAATGGCTCGAACGCTTCGTGCTCGAAGACGGCGCCGCGATCATCGGCGGCTGCTGCGGCACCGAGGCCGCGCACATCGCCGCGCTCGACCAGATGCTGCGCCGGATCGGCCGCGACCGCCCGCGGCCATTGCCGAAGCATCGCAGCGTCGCGTGGGTGCCGTCGGTCGCATCGCTCTACGGCCAGGTGCCGCTGCGCCAGGAAAACGCCTATCTGTCGATCGGCGAGCGCTGCAACGCCAACGGCTCGCGCGCCTTCCGCCGCCTGCAGGAAGCGGGCGACTGGGACGGCTGCGTCGAGATGGGGCGCGAGCAGGTCAAGGAAGGCTCGCACACGCTCGACCTGTGCACCGCCTTTGTCGGGCGCGACGAGATCGCCGAGATGAGCGAGATGGTCGCCCGCATGCGCGGCGCGATCAACGCGCCCCTCGTCATCGATTCGACCGAATACCCGGTGCTCGAAGCCGCGATGAAGCTCTATGGCGGCAAGCCGATCATCAACTCGATCAATTTCGAGGATGGCGAGGAGGCGGCCGACAAGCGCCTGCGCCTCGCAAAGCGCTTCGGCGCCGCGGTCAGCGCGCTGACCATCGACGAAAGCGGCATGGCGAAGGAGACCGAGCACAAATTGCGCCTGGCCGAGCGGCTCTACGATTTCGCCTGTACGAAGCACGGCCTGCCGCCCAGCGACCTCATGTTCGACCCGCTGACCTTCACGATCTGCACCGGCAACGCAGACGACCGCCGGCTTGGCCTCAACACGCTCGACGCCATCGCCGCGATCCGCGAGCGGATGCCCCTGTGCCAGATCATCCTCGGCCTCTCCAACATCTCGTTCGGCCTCAACCCGCCCGCGCGGCAGGTGCTGAACTCGGTCTTTCTCGACCACGCGCTGCGCCGGGGCCTGACCGGCGCGATCGTCCATTTCTCGAAAATCCTGCCGCTGCACCGCATCCCGGAAGAGGAAGTGCGGGTTGCCGAGGATCTGATCTTCGACCGGCGCGCAGAAGGCTACGACCCGCTGCAAGCCTTCATGGCATTGTTTCAGGCCCGCGCGGTCGAGAAGGCGGAAAAGAAGGGAAGGCCGGAAAAGCTCGAAGACCGGCTCGCCCAGCGCATCGTCGACGGCGACCGCCTCGAACTCGAA
>DATLTH010000681.1:0-2419 GCA_035533695.1 Allostellaceae bacterium
CCGTCGAGAAACTCCATGACGTAAAACGCGCTGCCGATGACGGCGTCGTCTTCGCACAGCGCATCAACGCGCGGCACCGGCACCGCGGTGTCGGCCAATGCCCGCATCACCCGGAACTCGCGGTCGACCGCATGCGCGCTCGGCAACAGCGGCCCCGGCGGCTTGCGCCGCAATACATAATCGCCGGAGGCGGCGGTGAGCCTATAGGTCGGGTTCGATTGCCCGCCGGCAAAGCGCCGGGCGGCGACCGGCCCGCGAAACCCCGCCACCTGGTCGCGCAGCCAGGGTTCGAGCCGGTCGAGGGGAAGGTCGTCGGTCGTTGTCATTGCGAGGAGCCCGAAGGGCGACGAAGCAATCCCGGCGGGATTGAGGCATTATCGGAGCGAGATTGCTTCGCTTCGCTGGCAATGACAATGACGATCGCCCGGAAACTGACATGCCGGTTGGCTGCGCTCCTCGGGGCGGTAGTCCTGGCGGGAGCGGTCGTCGCGCCCGCCGCCGACGCCCCGCCCGTCGCCGCCCCGCCCGTCGCCGATCCACCCGTCGCCGATCCACCCGTCGCCGATCCACTGGCCGGGCAGCTTCTGGTCGCCCCGGCGGCGATGCAGGACCCGCGCTTTTATCACAGCGTCATCCTCCTGGTGCGCCACGACAAGACGGGCGCCTTCGGCATCGTCATCAACCGGCCGCTGGGCGAGCGTCCGCTCGCCGCCCTGCTGGCCGACGCCGACAAAAATGGCGGCAAGCCCGGCGGCGACAGCGCGATCGAGGGGACGATCCGGGTGTTTCTCGGCGGACCGGTCCAGCCGCAATACGGCTTTGTGATCCACAGCGCCGATTACCGCCGCTCCGGGACGCTGGCCGTAACCGGCCAGATCGCGATGACCGCGAGCAAGGATGTGCTGCGCGACATCGGACATCACCGCGGGCCGGCGAAATACCTGTTCGCGCTCGGCTATGCCGGATGGGGCGCGGGGCAACTCGAAGGCGAGATCGCGCGCCGCGACTGGTTCACCGAGCCGGCCGCGCCC
Organism: Allostellaceae bacterium; assembly: GCA_035533695.1. Taxonomy (GTDB): domain Bacteria; phylum Pseudomonadota; class Alphaproteobacteria; order ATCC43930; family CGMCC-115725; genus DATARH01. The sequence continues at coordinate 1,032 of DATLTH010000681.1, forward strand.
GATTTCGTGTTCGACGCCGAGCGCGGCACGCTCTGGGAAAAGGCCCTCGCCCGCCGCACCCGCGAGTTGTAGCCGACCCGACTACAGCGCCTTCAGCATCGCGTCGGCGCTGGAGGCCTCGACCTGGCCGGGCTGCGCCTCGACATTGAGGCTCTTCACAACGCCGTTATCGACCAGCATCGAATAGCGCAGCGAGCGCATGCCGAGGCCGCGGCTGCGGGCATCCATTTCGAGCCCGACCGCGTGGGCGAATTCGCCGCTGCCGTCGGCCAGCATCATCACCTTGTCGCCGACATTCTGGCTCTTGCCCCAGGCGTTCATGACAAAGACGTCGTTGACCGCGACGCAGGCGATCGTGTCGACGCCCTTGGCCTTGAGGTCGGCCGCCTTGTCGACGTAACCGGGCAGGTGGCGCTGCGAGCAGGCCGGCGTGAACGCCCCGGGCACCGCGAACAAGGCCACCTTCTTGCCGCCGAACAGTTCGTCGGTGGTGATCTCCTTGGGGCCTTCGGGGCTGAGATAGCGCAGCGTCGCGGACGGTACCTTGTCGCCGACTTTGATGGTCATCGGATCGTCCCTCCGGGTGTGATTGTGCCGCGTGACGGCGCCACCGCTGCCGCGGCGGTGCGGAGAATACCGATAGCATAGAGGAGCGCTGCCCGTAAACGCCGCGCCGTCAACCCCGCAACACGCATTCCAGCCTATGCCGGGGCCCGCCGGTCGTTCTTTCCACAACAGGCCCGACGGGCTTATCCTCGGGGCGCAATGGATGATTGCGGCGGCACAGCGACCGCCGCAACGCGCAGTCGGCGGAGGCCACGATGAATTCGCTCGCGGGTCAACTTCTCGTCGCGATGCCGCAGATGACGGACCCCCGCTTCGCCCGCTCGGTGGTGTACGTCTGTGCCCATAGCGGGGACGAGGGGGCGATGGGCCTCGTCGTCAACAAGCTGCTCAATTCGCTGACGCTGGACGAACTCCTGACCCATCTGAAGCTGGCGCCGAGCGCGACGGGCGGCGCGCGGCCGGTGCATTTCGGCGGCCCGGTCGAGCCCGGGCGCGGCTTCGTCCTGCACACGCCGGATTACCGCGAGGATGCGACCCTGGTGGTCGGCGGCGAGTTCGGGCTGACCGCGACGCTCGACATATTGCGGGCGATCGGCAAGGGCGAAGGACCCAGCCGCAACCTCTTGGCGCTCGGCTATGCGGGGTGGGCGCCGGGCCAGCTCGACGCCGAGATGCAGGCCAACGGCTGGCTGTCGGTCGACGCCGATGCGGCCCTCGTGTTCGACGACGATTTCGCCGCCAAATGGCAGCGCGCCCTCGCCAAGCTCGGCATCGACCTGACGATGCTGTCAACCGACGCCGGCCACGCGTGACCCGATTTT
>DATLTH010000682.1:0-4493 GCA_035533695.1 Allostellaceae bacterium
TTCCGCCAGCACTTCCCACACCACGCCCTCCTTGGCCTCGCGATCCTCGAGTTCGCGGCTGGTCGGCACCTCGTAGCGCGCCCGCTCGACGAGCCCTTCGCGCGGCAGATAGGCACGGCCGGGATCGCCGAGCAACGCGAGGCGGCCGCGCGATGCGATGCGGCGCAGGAGGCTCATCGCGCGCGACGACATCGGCTCCTCGTAGCAGATGTCGCCGGCCAGCGCGACCTCCCAGCCGGCGGCGGCGCGATCGAGCAGGTCGCGCGTCTCGACCCTGACGCTCACGCCGTTGAGCGGCGCGTTGAGGGCGATCGCCGCCGCGGCGAACGGGTCGATCTCGGCCGCGGTCACCCGGCGGGCGCCGGCCATCGCCGCGGCAATGGCGACGATCCCGGAGCCGGAGCCGATGTCGAGCACCTCGCGGCCGGCGACAATATCCGGATGGTCGAGAAGATAGCGGGCAAGCGCCTGGCCGCCGGCCCAGGCGAAAGCCCAGAATGGCGGCGGCGTGCCGAAGCGGGCCAGCGACTCTTCGGTCGCCTGCCAGATCGGGGTAACCTCGGTGGCAAGATAGAGCCGGATCTCGGGCACCAATGGCGGCGACTTGATCTCGGTGTTGCGGATGACAAAGGCGGCCGGGTCCATGGTCAGACCAGATGACCGATGACGATGCCGCAGAGCATCAGCCAGCCGACGGCGCGGTTCGAGCGGAATTTGCCGAGGCAGTCGGCCGGGTCGTCGGTATCGACGCGCACCGCCTGCCAGGCGAGCTGCGCGACGACGGCGGCCAGCGCGAGGTAGAAGACGAGGCCGAGCCCGGCGGCAGCGCCCGATATTCCCCACAGCACGGCCGCCGCGGCAGCGCACGCGAACAGGAACGGCCGGGTCCGGCTGCCCAATGCCAGGGCCGAGGATTTGACGCCGATGCGGGCGTCGTCCTCCTTGTCCTGGTGGGCGTAGATCGTGTCGTAGCCCAAGGTCCAGCAGATGCCGCCGAGATAAAGCAGCACCGCCGGCCAGCCGAGGCTGCCGGCGACCGCGGTCCAGCCGATGAGGGCACCCCAGTTGAAGTTGAGCCCGAGAAAGAGCTGCGGCCACCAGGTGATCCGCTTCATGAACGGGTAGGTCGCGATCAGCCCGAGCACCGCGATCCCCAACAGGATGCTGGCATGATTGAGGCTGAACAGCACGGCGGCGCCGATAGCGAGCTGGGCAAGCATGAACAGGACGGCCTGCCATACCCTCACCCGGCCGCTCGGCAATGGCCGCATGCGGGTGCGCGCGACCTGGCCGTCATAGTCGCGGTCGGCGATGTCGTTGAGGGTGCAGCCGGCGCCGCGCATCGCGACCGCGCCGATGGCGAACAGCACCAGCAGGATCGGGTCAGGCCAGCGCGGCCCGGCAAGCGCGATGCCCCACCAGGCGGGAAACAGCAGGAGCCAGGTGCCGATCGGCCGGTCGAGCCGGGCGAGGCGCGCGTAGGGCTCGGCCCAGCCCGGCAGCAGGCGCTCGACCCAATCGTCCGGCCTGATGTCGCTCGGGTCGGACCGCGCTCCCTCGGGTTGCGCTGCCAGCGTCAGTTCGGCTTCACCCTGCGCCATCGCCACCCAATTGCCACCGCCACGCTATTTTATCAACTCGTAGCTCGCGTGACCTTGGGGAAATCGGCAACCTTGACCTTACCGTCGCGGCGAGACCGGCAATCGGGGCGGCGACACACATGCGCGTGAGGAACAGAGCCGAGCGCCCGGCCGTGCGGCTCTACGTCCAGGCCGCGCTGGCAGCCGGCGCCATCGTCGATCTCGACGCCGCGCAGGTGCACCGGCTGCGCCACGTCCTGCGGCTCGATACCGGCGGCGCGGTGGCGGCCTTCAACGAGACCGCGGGCGAATGGCTGTGCCATCTCGCCGAACCGGCCCGCGGGCACATGGCACTGCTGCCCGAGCGCTTGCTGCGCCCGCCCGCCGCCGGTGCCGATGTCTGGCTGCTGTTCGCGCCGATCCGACGGGTGCGGCTCGATTGGCTGGTCGAGAAGGCGACCGAGTTGGGCGTCGCCGCGCTGCTGCCGGTGTGGACCGCGCGGACCCAGCCCGAGCGCGTCAACCTTGAGCGGCTGGGTGCGTTGGCGATTGCCGCGGCCGAGCAGAGCGAGCGGCTGTCGGTGCCGGAGATCCGCATTCCCGCCCCGCTCGACCGGGTGCTCGCCGCCTGGCCGGCAGGGCGCCGGCTTGTGCTGTGCGACGAGAGCGGCGCCGGCATGCCGATCGCCGAGGCGCTCGCCAGCTTTCCGGCCGGGGCGCCCGCGGCGCTGCTGGTCGGCCCCGAGGGCGGCTTTACCGAAAGCGAGCTTGACGCTCTCGGCAAACTCCCCATTGTTACGCGGGTCGGGCTCGGCCCGCTGGTGCTGCGCGCCGAGACCGCCGCTCTGGCTGCTCTGGCGGTTTTCCAGGCCGTCGCCGGGGACGGACGGCGCGTCCGGCCGCGCTGACCGTGGCCGCTGTTTTTCGCCGATCGGGAGTTCTGGGAGCCGCATGTCTGGGCCGTCGAGCGTAGAAGGACCGCCGATCACCGACAAGCGACAGCTCGTCGAGTATCATCAGTCGGGCAACAAGCCGCCCGCGGCCTGGCGGGTCGGCACCGAGCACGAGAAATTCGTTTTTCGCCGCGCCGATTTGAGCCGCACTCCCTATGACGGCCCTGACGGCATCGGGGCGCTGTTGCAGGGCATGACCCGGTTCGGCTGGAAGCCGGTCCTGGAGAAGGGCAACATCATCGCGCTGTCGAACGATAGCCGCTGCACGATCACCCTCGAACCGGGCGGGCAGTTCGAACTCTCCGGGGCGCCGCTCGAAACCATTCATCAGACCTGCGATGAGGTGCATGAGCACCTGCGCCAGGTCCGCGAGGTGTGCGACGAGCTTGGGCTCGGCATGATCGGGCTCGGCTTCGATCCCGTATCGCGGCGCGACGAGGTGCCGTGGATGCCGAAGGGCCGCTACCGGATCATGCGCGACTACATGCCGAAAAAGGGCCGGCTCGGGCTCGACATGATGCTGCGCACCTGCACCGTGCAGGCCAATCTCGATTACGGCTCGGAAGCCGACATGGTGAAAAAATTCCGGGTCAGCCTCGCCTTGCAGCCGGTCGCGGTGGCGCTGTTCGCCAACTCGCCGTTCGTCGAGGGCCTTCCGTCCGGCTATCTCACCTATCGCAGCCTGGTATGGACCGACACCGACCCCGATCGCTGCGGCACCCTGCCGTTTGTCTTCGAGGACGGCTTCGGGTTCGAGCGCTACGTCGACTACATGCTCGACATGCCGATGTACTTCGTCTACCGCGAGGGCAATTATATCGACGCGAGCGGGCAGTCGTTTCGCGACTTCATGGCCGGCAAATTGCCCGCCCTGCCGGGCGAGTTGCCGCGGATCGGCGACTGGGCCGACCATTTGACCACCGCCTTCCCCGAGGTCCGGCTCAAGACCTATCTCGAAATGCGCGGCGCCGACGGCGGTCCGTGGCGCCGGCTGTGCGCATTGCCGGCCTTGTGGGTCGGCATCTTTTACGACGGCGCGGCGCTCGATGCCGCATATGACCTCGTCGCCGACTGGACCGCGCAGGAACGCGAGGACATGCGCCGCGATGTGCCGCTTCTCGGCCTCGACACCCCGCATCGCAGCCGCACCTTTCGCGACATCGCGCTGGAGATGCTCGAAATCGCGCGCGATGGGCTGCACCGGCGGGCCTGCCGCGATTTGTCCGGCGAAGACGAAACGCATTTCCTCGACGCCCTGTTCGCGATCGCCGGCTCCGGCCGCACGCCGGCCGCGGAACTTCTCGAGGATTATCGCACCCGCTGGGGCGGCGACATCACTCGGGTGTACGCGGATTACGCGTATTGAGGCGCGGCCGATCGCGGCCCGGGCGCAGACCGGGTGGCGAGCCAAATCCCGCAAAGTGAGGGTAGACAGATTGTGATATCTCCCATACGATAACTGCAAGGCTCGGCTGAAACGAGCCGGTTGAACGGGTAGGCCGAAGGCGAGGGGCCGCCGGACGGAATACCGACGGCGGCCCTGCCGCAACGGGGGATGCGCTGGTGGAGACGACCGCTATGCCTGGCGAGCCCGGCACGGGTTCGCCAGCTGCCGAGCCGCTCCGGCTGTTGTTCGTCTCGGAGGTGTGCTTTGTGCGCGAAGCGCTGGCCGCCGCGCTTGAGCACGATCCGTCGATCGCATCCATCCGTTGCGCCGATCCGGCCGAAGTCATCGCGCTCAATTTGACCGCGCAGATGGGTGCGGTCCTGGTTCACACCGGGCTGCGCGACGGTCCCGCCGTGGCCGCCCGCTTGCGCGAGGTTGCCCCGGGGGCCGCGATCATCGCGTGCGCATTGCACGAGAGCGATGACGATGTCATCACCTGGGCCGAGGCCTGGGTCGACGGCTACATTCCCGACACCGTCGGGCTCGATCAATTCGTCAGCGTCGTCAAGAACA
>DATLTH010000683.1:0-3468 GCA_035533695.1 Allostellaceae bacterium
CACCGACTGGATCGCGACGCCGGTCGTGCCGGCCGTCCCGGAACCGATCACCGGCACCGGAAACTCGCCGCCGGCGAGGAACGATGCGGGCTGGCCGTTGGTCGCCGTCAGATTGGGTTCGGCCAGCGTCGTCAGGAAGCCATCATTCGCCAGGATGTCGAGGGTTCCGAGAAGCTGCGAGCTCGCACCACCCAAAGCGAACGACAGCACGTTGTCGCCGCTGAGGGTCGGGTTGCTCGTGCTGAAGTTCAAATGGTTGCCGAGCCTGCTCCAATTCAGCCCGAGATCCTTCGCCACATTGCGGTCAACCTCGGCGACCTTGACCCGGATGTTGACCTGGTTCGGGGTGGCGACGGACAGCCGGTTGATCACATGGCCCTTGGTTTCGTCGGCGATCGAGGCGGCCAGGCTGCGCATCTTTTCGGCGTTGCCGGCGCTCGACACCTTGCCGCTCAACACGACCGAGTTGTTCACCGAGCTGACGTTGACGTTCTCGCCGGGGGCGATCGCGCTCAAGGTCTCGCGCATCCGCGTCAGATCCTGCTCGACCCGCACCGGCGCATTCAGCAGCACGTGGTCGTCGGCATCGACGGCGTACAGCACCGTTTCGCCCGGCACCTTGGCGGTCACGTAGATCAGCTTGGGCGATTTGACCTGCACGTCGGCGATGGTCGGGTTCGCAATGAACACGGTGCTCGCCGAGCGCTGCAGGCTGATCAGCGTACCCTTGCCGGCCTCGATGACGATCGCCGGGCCCTTGGGCGCGACCTGCGTCATCTCGCTCGCCCCCGCTGCAGCGGGGGCTTCCGGCTTGGCCGGCGTGCCCGTCGCGGGCGCGGCGGTGTTGGCGGCATCGGCGGCGACGCTCAGCATCGCCGCCGAGGCGGTAACGGCCATCAAGACCAGAAATTTTCGAATCATGTCCCCCCCGCCGGCTTGGTCGGCTCGCCCTGGGCGCCGCCGTCCTTCGACACATCAGCAGCCTCGTTCGTCCTGCGCGCGCCGCGCAGGATGGTGACGGCACCAGTCTCCGTCGCATCCTTGCCGCTCTCGAACTTGGGCAAGAGCGGGCTGATCTCGCTGTCGACGGTGTAGGTCACCGCCCCATCAGAAAATGAATTGGACGACGCAGGCTCCTTCGCCACTTCGCCGCTGCCGACCAGGCTGTGCAAGCTCAACGACAGCTTGCCGAGTTCGGTCGCCAATGCGATGACCTCGCTCTGCTTCGGGGTCACCTCGAAGGTCGCGGTGTGGGCCGGAATGGCTTTCCCGGCCTTGCTCTCGAGGCGCTGATCGATCGCGATCACCCGGATGTTGTGCATCATCGTCTCCGACGCCTTGTGCTCGAAGCTCGCCTTCCTGGCTCCGGCTCCAACCCCAGCGCTTTCCGTCCTCGGTATGGGGTACGTCAGCACCAGGTCGACGAGATCGCCCGGGAAGATGAAGCCGGCAATCCCGGTGGTGATCGTCACCGGCACCGAGACCGCGCGCATCCCGGGCCGCAGCACGGCAGCCAGAAAGCCGCGATCGCCGGGCGCGATCATGTTGCCCGCGGTCATCGGCTCGCCGCTCGCGATCGGGTTTACGACGACCCAGCCGGCAAAGGATTGCGGCTTCTTCGGGCCGCTGTTGACGATGTAATTCTTGTCGAGGCTACCTTCGGGCCACACCTGCCACGTCATGTCATCGGGCCGCAGAATTTGCCCGCGCAGCAGATCGGCGCGCGCCACCAGCACCGATCTTTTCGGCTGCTGCGCCACCACCGGCGCCGCCCGCTGCTGGGCGAGGTAGTAGCGGGCGAGCAGGGCGGTGCCGCCGGCCAGGACGACGGCGAGAACCAACAGGACCAACGTACGGACGCGCATGGCGGTTCAACCGAGGTGAGGAGCAAGGGTTACGATCAATGCCGCGCCGGCGATCGCAATGCCGTAAGGCACCGGGATGGCCAGTCCGCGTGCCGCATCGAGCGGCGGCTGGCGCAGCATGACGCGCGCCATCCCAACCAGATTCCGGCCGAAGGGGATCAGCAAGAACAGCGCCAGGATCCCGCCCAACACGCCGGTCAGCATCAAGAGCGCGGGCGTCCCGGCGGGTCCCGCCCATAAGGTGGCGGCGCTCAACAATTTGACGTCGCCACCCCCGAGAACGCCGCGGGCGAACAGGATGGCGCCGCCGAGAAAGACGGCCGCCGCGCAACCGATCGCACCGAGCCCGCCGTACAGGCTCGGCGCGGCGGCAAAGTAAAGCGGCCACAACGCGCACAGCGCGATCGGCAGCAGGTTCGGAATGACCAGCCGTCGGAAGTCCTCGAATGCGGCTGTGGCCATCACGGCAACGAACGCCGTCAGCGGAATGGCCTGCAAATCGAGCGTCATGGTAAGAACCAACACCTCCAGCAGCACTCGTCCTGCGTTTTGCCGACCGCGGGCCGGCTCAAGCGGCGGAAGACTGCGCGCAGCACCATCCGGACATCCCGGTTAATCTAAAGTTAAAGTAGCATGGTATCGGGCCGTGAATAAACAAATAGCGTTGACAGCTCCTTCGGTTACCCACATTTAGCTCAAAGCGCTCGGAAACGCACAACTTGTTGCGCAGCGTCAATCGGACATGATTCCTTACATCGTCGCGAATCGGGATCGTGATCAGGCCGGCGATTCGCCATCGCAATGATACCACCGGTGGTCCCGAAGCGACAGCGAATCGGGCATCACGGGGCGGCTTCGGCAACCTGGCGCGGCGATTTCGGCTTCGCTGCCGCGCTCACCGACCCGCTATTTCGCCGCCGTGACCATGATCTCGACCAGCACCTCGGGCCGCGCCAGATCGGCGCGCACGCAGGCCCGGCACGGCGGGTTCTGCGGATCGACCCACTCGTTCCACACCGCGTTCATGTCGCGGAACAGGGCCATGTCCTTGATCCACAGGTTCGCGGTCAAGAGGTTCGATTTCGAGGTGCCGGCTTCGCGCAGGTAATGGTCGATGCGTTCGAGGATCTGCCTTGTCTGCCCCTGCACGTCCTGGCTGGTGTCGGCGGCGGTGAGGCCGGCGAGGTAGACCCGGTCGCCATGCACCACGGCCCGGCTCATGCGCGGCCCCGGCGGCTGGGTGATGTCGATGCGGCGAATGTCGGCCATCAGCGTTCCTCCTTGCCAAAAACGGCCGGCAGTGTGGCGCGGCCCGGCCGGGAAGGGAAGCGCCGCGGCGGCTTATCCGTCCTTGTAGTTGACGATGCGCTTGGGGTGGGTGTGGATGCCGTAGGTGACGAGCGGCTGGTCGCCCTTGACGCGGAAGCCGTGCACCCGGCCGGGCGGGATCGAGATCGTCACGCCCGGGCGCATCGCGATCGTGCCCGCTTCGCCATCTAGCCAGGCTTCGCCCTGCCCGGCGATGACCGTCAGCACCTCGACATAGGGATGCGAGTGAACGCGCGTCGCGTAGCCCGGCTGCGAGGTCTGGATGCCGGTGCGG
>DATLTH010000684.1:0-4403 GCA_035533695.1 Allostellaceae bacterium
GGCGCGGCCCCGGTCATTCTGGTTTTCAACAACGCGATGTACGGCACGATCCGCATGCACCAGGAGCGCCGCTTCCCCGGAAGGGTTGTCGGCACCGCCCTCAAAAACCCCGATTTCGCCGCGCTCGCTGCCGCCTACGGGGCGTTCGCCGCGACCGTCAACCGCACCGAGGAGTTCGCGCCCGCCTTCGAGGCGGCCGTGGCGTCGCGGCGGGCCGCAATCATCGAATTGCGGATGGACCCCGAGATCATCACCACGCGCACGACCCTGTCCTCGATACGCCGGCAGGCCGAAATGGCGAGGGCCTCCTGATGCCCGAGATCTCGCGGCAGGACTGGCAGGCGGCGCGCTATGCCGCAACCGCGCATTTCGTGCCGGCGCTCGGCGCCGCCGTGCTCGACCTGCTCGCGCCAAAGACGGGCGAGCGCATCCTCGATCTCGGCTGCGGCGACGGGGCATTGACCGGGAAGCTGCTGGCGGCGGGCGCCGAGGTGGTGGCGGTGGACGCAGCGCCCGACATGGTCGCGGCGGCATGCGCCAAGGGCATCGACGCGCGGGTGATGGCCGGGCAGAGCCTCGCCTTCGAGCGCGAGTTCGACGCGGTGTTCTCGAACGCCGCCTTGCACTGGATGCGCCCGCCCGAGGCGGTGCTCGCCGGCGTACGCCGCGCGCTGAAGCCCGGCGGCCGCTTCGTCGCCGAAATGGGCGGGCATGGCAACACCGCGGCGATCATGGTCGCGATCGGCGCCGTGCTGGGCCGCCGCGGCCTCGACGCGCAACGCCTCAGCCCGTGGTATTTCCCCTCGGCGGCGGCGTATCGCGGCAAACTCGAGGAAGCCGGGTTTTCGGTCACCGAAATCGTGATCCACCCGCGCCCGACCGTGCTGGCGAGCGGCCTCGACGCCTGGCTCGACAATTTCTTCGACGATTTTTTCGCGCCGCTGGCCGAGAGCGACCGCGATGCCGCGCGCGGCGAAATGACCGAATTGCTGCGCCCCGTTCTGGTCGACGAGACCGGCACCTGGATCGCCGACTACGTGCGGCTGCGCTTTCGCGCGGACAGGCTGTAAGCCCCCACCCATTCCCTCCCCCGCATGCGGGGGAGGGTTAGGGAGGGGGAGCGGCGCCTTACAGCACGCCGCCCGTCTTCAGATTGGCGAATTCGCCGGCGTCGATGCCGAGCCAGTTTTCCAGCACCTCGGCGCTGTCTTCGCCGAGCGCATGCGCGCCCTTCAGCCGCACCGTCTTGCCGTCGATCCGCACCGGCCAGGTCGCCATCTTGTCGGCGCCGTTGTGGTGGTCGACCTGCTGCATAAAGCCGCTCTGTTCGAAATACGGCTCGTTCTGCAATTCCATCGTGTCGAACACCGCGCCCGCCGGCACCCCGACCGCGATCAGCTTTTCCATGACCTCGCGCTTGTCGTGCTGGCCGGTCCACTCGCCGATGATGCCGTCGAGTTCCTCGGCGTGCTGGACGCGCGCGTCGCCGCTGGCAAAGCGCGGGTCCTCGATCAAATCTTCGCGGCCGATCAGTTTCATCAGCCGCGAATAATGCTCGGGATTGGCGCGGCTTGTCGTGATGTAGAGATAGTCGTTGGGGCCGCCGCCCTTGCACGGGTAGAGCCCGGCGGGCGCGTTGTTGCCGGCCGAGGGCTTGGCGCCGCGCCGTTGCGCCGGCTTCCCGGTGCGCATCATCGTGGCAAAGCAGGTGCGCATGTAATGGATCATCGCCTCCTGCATCGCCAGTTCGAGGAGCCGGCCCTTCCCGGTGCGGTTGCGCTCGTGCAGCGCGCCCAAAATCGTCGTCGCCATCAGCATGCCGGTGCCGGTGTCGCCAAAGCTGAGGCCGGGTTTGACCGGCGGCTGGTCGGGCCAGCCGGTGACGCTGATCGGCCCGCCGGCCGCCTGCGCGATCATGTCGAAGGCGAGCCCCTTGGCCCACGGGCTGCCGGGGCTGAACCCCTTGACGCGGCAATAGATGATGCCGGGGTTGATCTTCTTGACCGACTCGTAGTCGAGCCCGAGGCGCTCGATCGTGCCGGGCGCCATGTTCTCGGCCGTGACGTCGGCCTTGCGCAGCAGGTCCTTGACGATCTCCAGGCCCTTCGGCGACTTCAGGTTGATCGTCAGCGACTTCTTGTTGACGTTGAACTGGCGGAAATACCACGGGTCGTCATCGGGCTTGCCGGGCCGCAGCCGCCTTCCGGGGTCGCCGCGCCCCGGGTTTTCGATCTTGACGACCTCGGCGCCGAACCACGCCAACACCTCGGTGCACGTCGTCCCCGCCTCGAACTGGGTGAAATCGACGACCTTGACGCCCTGCAGAAAGTTCAGGTCCTGAGTGATGTCGGCCATGGCTGTTCCTCCCGCCGGATTTGCCTGCCGCCAGCCTGCGCTTTCTCGCCCGACCCCGCAACGCCTTCTCGGCCCCCTTCTCGGGCCTTTGCGGCGCCGACCCGTCAGGGCGCCGGTTGCCGCCAGGCCGGGTCGCCGCCGCCGAGCCGCAGCATGCGCTGATGCAGCTGCACCGCCGGGTCGGCGAGGATGTTCGGGTCATGCCGCGAGGCCGGGGTCAGGAGGCACCAGGCGTGCCATTCCATCAGCGAAGCGTGCGCCGGGTCCGGCCGCTTGCCGTCGGCGAAATGCAGGAGCGCCAGCCTGACCAGCCGGCAGCAGAAGTCGTCGCCCGGATCGCGCGAGGCTTGCGCTGCCAGCCACGCCGCCTCGGCGGCGCGCGCCGCGGACCCGCAGGGCAATGCCGCCAACGCGGCGGCAGCCTCGTCGACGGCTTTAAACGCCGCGACCCCGGCCGGATCGACGCCGCGTTCCGCCACCATCCGGCGCAGCCGCCGGCCAACCTCGACGAGGGCGCGCAACCCGCTGCGCCGCGCCGCCGCGGTGCCTTCGGCGTGATGCAGATCGGACTGCAGCCGCTTCAGCCGCTTTTCAAGCGCCGGATGCATCGCTGCCCCCCGCGAGGCCGAGGAGCGCTTCGGCCGGGCGCCGCGCGCTGCGGCCCTCCTCCAGCTGGCGCAGCCGCCGCTCGAATTCGCTCGCCGAGACGGCGCGGAGATAGCTCTCCAGCATTTGCGACAGGTCGAGCGCCTCGGCCGGGGTGAGGATGCCGGCGCCGGCCGCCTCGGCGACCGCCGCCATCGCGGCGCCGAGATCGCCGGCGCTGCGCAATGCCGGCAGCGCGAACCGCACCGCCCGCTCGCGGCGCGGCCCGACGACCCGCTCGAGGCAGAGCCTGAGCGCCGTCCGGTCGCCGGCCAGCGCCAGATCGATTGCCGTCCGCATCAGCGCCGCCGCCTCGCCGTCCAGCAATTCCTCGGCCATCACCGTCGCGCGCCCCCGCGCGCCATTGGGCCGCCCCGCCGGGTTGCCCGACCGCCCCGGCGCAAACGGCCGCCCCCGCGGCCGCCTCTTTTGCTGTTTTAACAGCGGATCTACAGCCATCACCATGATTCTCCCGCAGTCGTGCCCCCGGTTTACCCCAACCAGGGAGCGCCATCTGCGCCGAGAATACGATATGATTTTGGCAATTTTACCGTCAGCGTGCGCGGCGGGACCGAGACCGGGGCCAGCCTCAACGCCCGCCTGTCTGCTCCTGCCCCTTTTTGGTCATTGACATGGGCAACCGGCCGAAATGGAGCCGGACCAGGATCGCGGCTGGTGCGAGATGTGCGAGAAAGGCACGCTCGTGTCGGGGCTCGTCCTCGGCGGGATCATTGAAAAGCCGGGCCGACGGTCCGAGACATCTGGCAGGGATGCCGGAGTAGCGCGATCCCCCGCCCTGCTCGGCTCAATGCCGGGCGGGGATTTTCGTGGCATCGAAACTTACGCCGGCATGACCGGTATGATGTGATAGCTGGTGTCGGCGGTGGCAAGATCGCGAAAACCGATGACGGCACCGTTGGCGTTTGTCGCCCAGTATCCGGTATCGCCGGTCCCATTGTTCTCCCAGAGCACCTCGTCCCTGCCGCTGGCGTCGAAATCGCCGACGCCGATGGCGCTGTAGCTCGTGTCGGCGGTCGCCAGGTCGTGGAAACCCGTCACGTTGCCGCTCGAATCGGTGGTCCAATAGCCGGTATCGCCCGTCGCCTTGTTCTCCCAGACCACCTGCTCCAGGCCGCTGCCGTTGAGGTTGCCGATGCCGATGGCGCTGTAGCTCGTGTCGGCGGTCGCCAAATCGCGGAACCCCGTCACGTTGCCGTTCGAATCGGTGTTCCAATAGCCGGTATCGCCGGTCGCCTCGTTCTCCCACACCACCTGGTCGAGGCTGCTCCCGTTGAGGTGGCCGACGCCGATCGCGCTGTAGCTCGTGTCGGCGATCGCCAGATCGTGGAACCCCGTCACGGTGCCGCTCGAATCGGTGGTCCAACAGCCGGTGTCGCCGGTCG
>DATLTH010000685.1:0-6268 GCA_035533695.1 Allostellaceae bacterium
CGCAGATGCGCCGCCACCTGCGTATCGGTCGGGGCCAGATCGAAGACCAGGTCGACCGTGTCGACGAGAAACTCGGGCGGCCGGTAATCGGCGAGGCGGGTCGGTTGCGGGGTCGTATCAGCGGAAATCTCGGGCATGTGACAACACCGTTGGGGCCTGACATCATGCCGGCGAACACGGCTCACGCCGGGATGATGCGCGCGCCACTCGATAGGAGACAGCGGTGAAGCTTTATACCTATTACCGTTCGCAGGCGAGTTTCCGCGTCCGCATCGCGCTCAACCTGAAGGGCCTGGGCCGTGACGACGTCTTTCTGCACCTCGAAAAGGGCGACCAGTTCGCGGCCCATTACCGCGCGCTCAACCCCCAGATGGTCGTGCCGACATTGCTCGACGGCGAGGTGAAGCTGTTCCAGTCGCTGGCGATCCTCGAATACCTCGAAGAAAAGCATCCGCAGCCGCCGCTGCTTCCTGCCGACACTGCGGCGCGCGCCTGGGTGCGCGGCTTCGCGCTGATCAATGTTGCCGATACGCACCCGCTGATCGTGCCGCGCGTGCGGCACTACCTCCTCGACGAGCTGCATCTGACCCAGGACCAGCTGCTCGCCTGGATCCGCCATTGGTTCGGCGCCGGGCTCGCGGCGATGGAAGCGCTGCTCGCCGAACACCGAGAAAGCGGCGATTTCTGCCACGGCGCCGCACCGACGATCGCCGACATCTGCCTGGTCCCGCCGGTTTCGTCGGCCAGGAGCTTCGGCATCGACCTCGCGCCTTACCGGCGGGTCATGCGCATTCACGACCATGTGATGGCGATCCCGGCCTTTGCCGACGCCCATCCTGCGAGGCAGCCCGACGCGGAATAGAAGGCTGAGGTGTTAGCGGAAAAAGATCCGGCCGTGGGTTATGCGGTAGGCCAGGGAGCCCGGGAACGAGCAGATGCGAATGCCGAAGAACAGGAACCCGGCGCCCAGCAAGACGCCTGCGCCCAGCAAAACCAACAACGCCACCGCCAGCGCGCCCGAATTCTGATCCGGAGAGATCAGCACCCCAAGAAAACCGGGCAGCGACATCGTCAGAATGATTGTGCCGATCACGATCGGCAGGAAGTCGTTGGAGGTCTGGCTCCTGATCGACCATTTAGGCCACTTCACGGGCTATTCCTTCGATTACCGGCCGACAACGGCGGGCAAGACGCAGGCTAACTGGTGGCATCCACCGGCAATGCGACAAACCGCGTGCCGCCGTTGCGTTCGATCCGCACGAGCACTTTTTTCTGCCCGGCCTTTTTCGCCGCCGCCGCAATTTGCGGTACTTCCTCGGCGGTTCTGATGCTGGCGTGCCCGATCGCGATCACCAGATCGCCGGGGCGCAGACCCTGGGCGGCCGCAGCGCCGTTCGGGGGCACGGCGGTGATGACCGCACCTTTTGCCGTCTCCGGCAGCGAGAACTGCTTGCGCAATTCCGGGCTCAGCCTGGCGAGCTTGAGGCCCAGCGCATCGACGGTAACGGGCGGCTTCGGCTTTTCGGGCGCCGGCGGCGCAGGGGGCGGCCGGTTGGGGTTGAGCGCCGCCACCTTCAACGCGAATTCGTGCTCCTTGCCGTCGCGCCAGACCGACACGTTCACCTGCTTGTCCGGCGGGGTCGCGGCGACCAGCCGCGGCAGCTGACGGCTGCGCTCGATCGCCGTTCCGTCATAGCTCAGCAGCACATCGCCCGGCTGCAACTTGGCCTGTGCCGCCGGGCTGTCCGGATCGATTGCGGCGATCATCGCACCGCGGCTTTTGTCGAGGCCGACGCTTTCGGCAATATCGTCGGTCACCGGCTGAATGCGCGCCCCGATCCAGCCGCGCTCGACCTTGCCGGTGGTCTCGAGCTGCTCGATGATCGGTCTGGCGAGAGCCGAGGGGATCGCAAACCCGATGCCGATCGAGCCGCCCGACGGCGAATAGATCACGGTGTTGATGCCGATCACCTCGCCCGCCAGGTTGAACATCGGGCCGCCGGAATTGCCGCGGTTGATCGACGCGTCGGTTTGCAGGTAGTCGTCGTAAGGGCTGGAGTGAATGTCGCGCGCGGTCGCCGAGATGATCCCGGCGGTGACCGTGCCGCCAAGCCCGAACGGGTTGCCGATCGCCAGCACCCAGTCGCCGACCCCGGCCTTGTTCGAGTCTCCCCAGGCAGCCGCCGGCAGCGGCGTCTTTGCGTCGACTTTGAGCAGCGCAAGATCGGTCACGAGATCGCGCCCGACGACATGCGCCTGCAGTTCGGTATTGTCGGACAGCGTCACCGTGATCTGCTCGGCGTTGGCGATCACATGGTTGTTGGTGACGATCAACCCCGATGGGTCGATGATGAAACCGGAACCGAGCGAGGCGATCCGCGGGCCCGGCTCGCCCGGCGCGGCCTTGTCGCCGAGAAAATCCCGGAAGACCTCATCGAGGGTGGCGCCGGGCGTATTCTGCGGCGCGTCCTGCGCGGTCTTGGTGGTCGGCGGCGCGGCCTCGGTCGAAATGTTGACGACCACGCCGACGACCCGCTTGGCGAGCTTGGCGAACAAGTCGGCGAATGGCGATTCCGGCGGCTGCGCCGGGGCCGTCGGCGGGGCCGGCGGTGCGGTCGCGCTTTCCGCCGGGTTGGCCTGGTTCGGCGTTGCCGCCCTCTCGGACGGCTTCACCGGCCCCGGTGCCGGCGCGCCTTCGGGCGGCTTGGGTTGGCTCGGCGCCGCCGCGCTTTCGGGCGGCTTGGGTTGGCTCGGCGCCGCCGCGCTTTCGGGCGGCCTGGCTTGGCCCGGCGTCGCCGCGCTTTCGGGCGGCTTGGCTTGGCTTGGCGTCGCAACCGTCGCGGCATGGTTCGGCGACGGCGGCTGGGCCCGGCCCGGCGCCGCGATCATCGCGAACAAGCCCAGCAAAGCCGCGACGACAATGCCCCGTCGGCCAAGAACCCTCACGTCCGATTCTCCGTTGCGGCGGATGCGGCCGATGCTGCCGCAATCCGCGCTGCCTGATCCATGCTCGGATCTAGCGCTGGTTTTTCCCGCACGGTCGATATGAAATGGCAGCGCCGATAGCAAGAGCCAATCGAGCCGCAGGTGTCGACGGTAAGGAGTCCGACGGTGAACGCGTGCGAGCGTGGCGCGATCGGGGAAATGTTGCGCTCGCTGTTCGATGCGGCGCTCGCCGCCGCCGACCCGGCGCGGGCGGTCGCTGCGCACCTGCCGCCCGCGGTCGCCGGGCGCACCGTCGTCATCGGCGCCGGCAAGGCGTCGGCCGCGATGGCGCGCGCCTTCGAAGCGGCGTGGCCGGGCCCCCTCGACGGCCTCGTCGTCACCCGGCGGGGCCACGCCGTCGCCTGCGAGCGGATCGAAATCGTCGAGGCGAGCCATCCGGTCCCCGACGCGGAAGGCGAGGCCGCGGCGCGGCGCATCCTTGACCTGGCGCGCGGGCTCGGGCCCGAGGATCAGCTGGTGTGCCTCGTCTCGGGCGGCGGGTCGGCGTTGCTGGCCCTGCCGGCACCGGGGCTCACCCTCGCCGACAAGCAGGCGGTGACGCGGGACTTGTTGCGCAGCGGCGCGACGATCGGCGAGATCAATACGGTGCGCAAGCACCTGTCGGCGATCAAGGGCGGGCGCCTCGCGGCGGCGGCATCGCCGGCGCGGGTCGTCACGCTGGCGATCTCCGACGTTCCGGGCGACGATCCGGCGGTGATCGCTTCCGGGCCGACGGTTCCCGACCCGACGAGCTTCGCCGATGCGCGCGCGGTGTTAGAGAAATACGCGATCGCGCCGCCACCCGCGGTCGCCGCGCATCTCGCCGCGGCGTCTGAGGAGACGCCGAAACCCGGCGATCCGGTCTTCGCCCGGGCCCGCTTCGAGCTGATCGCCAGCCCGCAGCAGGCGCTCGCCGCGGCGGCGGAAGCGGCGCTCGCCCGCCAGATCACCCCGATCGTCTTGAGCGACCGCATCGAGGGCGAGGCGCGCGACGTGGCATCGGTGCATGCGGCGATTGCGTTGCAGGTCGCCGCCGGGGCGTTTCGCGTCGGCAACGCCGTTGTCTCGCCGCCGGCGGTGTTGCTGTCGGGCGGCGAGACCACGGTTACCGTGCGCGGCACCGGCCGCGGCGGGCGCAACAGCGAGTTCCTGCTCGGGCTGGCAATGGCATTGAACGGCATGCCCGGCATCGCCGCGCTGGCCTGCGACACCGACGGCATCGACGGCATAGGAGACAATGCCGGGGCGATTGTGTATCCCGATACGGTGTCTCGCGCCGCGGCGCGGGGAAGCGCGATCACGCAGGCGCTCGCGCGAAACGACGGCTACAGTTTCTTCGCTTCTCTCGGCGATCTTGTCGTAACCGGCCCCACTTTGACCAATGTCAACGACTTCCGAGCCATCCTCATCCTCGCGCGTGCCGACGCTGGCTGAGCGCGCCCGCGGCCGCAACAAGGCGACGCGCCGGCAGCGCAGCGCCAAGATCGTCGCGACGCTCGGACCGGCAAGCGCCAGCCCCGACCGGTTGCGTGCGCTGTTCGATGCCGGGGTCGACGTGTTCCGGCTCAATTTCAGCCATGGCACCCACGACCAGCATCGCCAGCTGTTCGAGGAAATCCGGCGGATCGAGGCCGATACCGGGCGCCCGATCGGGATCCTCGCCGACCTGCAGGGGCCGAAGCTCAGGCTCGGCGATTTCGCGGAGGGCCGGGTCGAGATCGTCGCCGGCGCCGCCTTCCGCCTCGACCTCGACCCGAGCTCAGGCGATGCCGGGCGCGCGCCGCTGCCGCACCCGGAAATCTTCGCGGCGTTGGCGCCCGGAACCGATCTCCTGCTCGACGACGGCAAGGTGCGGCTCAGGGTCGTCGATTGCGGCGCCGATTTCGCCGACACCGAGGTCATCGTCGGCGGCGCCCTGTCCAACCACAAAGGCGTCAACGTGCCGCAGGCGGTGCTGGCGATCTCGGCGATCACCGCAAAGGACCGCGCCGACCTGTCGTTCGCATTGGAGCAGGGCGCCGATTGGGTGGCGCTGTCTTTCGTGCAGCGGCCCGACGACGTCGCCGAGGGCAGAAAGCTGATCGGCAACGCCGCAGGGCTTCTGGTCAAGCTCGAAAAGCCGGCGGCGATCGGCCGGCTCGACGAGATCATCGAACTGGCGGACGCGGTGATGGTGGCGCGCGGCGATCTCGGCGTCGAGATGCCGCCCGAGGACGTGCCGAGCGTGCAGAAGCAGATCATCCATGCCTGCCGCCTCGCCGGCAAGCCGGTCATCGTCGCGACGCAGATGCTCGAATCGATGATCCTGGCGCCGACCCCGACCCGCGCCGAAGCCTCCGACGTCGCGACCGCCGTCTACGAGGGGGCCGACGCGGTCATGCTGTCGGCCGAAACCGCGGTCGGCCAGTATCCGGTCGAGGCGGTGGCGATGATGGACCGCATCGCGCGCCGCGTGCAGCGAGACCCGCTTTATTTTGCGACACTCGACGCCAGCCGCATGCCGCCCGAGCACACCAATCACGACGCGATCAGCGCTGCTGCCTGCCAGGTCGCCGCGACGATCGGCGCCGCCGCGATCGTCTCGTACACCAGCTCGGGGGCAACCGCGCTGCGCGCCGCGCGCGAGCGCCCGGCCGTGCCGATCCTGGTGCTGACCCCGAACCTCGCGACGGCGCGCCGCCTCGCCCTGTTGTGGGGCGCGCACTGCGTCCATCTCGCCGACATCCGCAACTTTAACGACATGGTGCAGAAGGCGGTGCGCACCGCCTATCGCGAGGAAATCGCCGGGTCGGGCCAGCGCGTCGTCATCACCGCGGGCGTGCCGTTCGGCACCCCCGGCTCGACCAACGTCCTGCGCATCGCCTGGATCGATAGGTAAGGGCGCGTGGCCGCCCTTCAGATAAAGAAACTGTCACCGTAACATCGTACACTGTCGCCTCACTCCCCGAAGTTACAACGTGAGCGGCTGGACAATTTCCCGACTTGTGGCATGACCATTCCGAGTGCAGATAAGCCATCCAGCAAACTGACCTCGCTGGTTGGTCTGCTCGATCACGCGGTCAGTATCGTTCCTGCGGCGGGGTATCTCTGGGGGGTCGTCGCGGCAGGCGTCACCGTGGCGATTATCACTATACTCATCGGTCTCAGGTGGTTGAGCTTTGCCGCCATCGTGGCCGTGATGATTCTTGGGTTCATTTTTTACATCTTCTCACGTATCGAAAAATCTTCGGACACGGTGGTAAAGCTACTAGGCTACTGCCTGCTTATAGTGACAACCTTAGCT
>DATLTH010000686.1:0-3031 GCA_035533695.1 Allostellaceae bacterium
AAATTCCGTCGTCAGCGCTATCCGATCGCCGCGGCGCGCGACGACGCCGTTGGTTTCCAGTATGTCGAGCAGCAGCCGCAGGCCGGTCGGGTTGAGCCTGTGCCGCGCCGCCAGCATCGGCAGGGCGGTCGGGCCGTCGGCGAGCAGGACATCGAGCAGGCCGAGGCGCAATGCGCTGTCGATCGCACGGGCATCGATCTCGGTATCGAGAAACCGGGCGACGCAGAGGAATTCGAATTCGTCGATGGCGCTGCCGGTCGGGGGCGACGGGGAGGCCGGGGTCAATGCGGTTGTGCCGGCGGCGGCGGCGAAATTCCGTCGTTCGGCGTCGACCCTGCCGCGCTTTCGGCGGCGCCCGCCGGCGGCGGCGGCATGTCGAACACGACGCTGCAGCGCAGTCCCGCGGGCACGGCGTTGTCGGGGTTGGCAAGTTCCAGCCTGACGCCGAACGTGCCGCTGGCGGCGTCGAACACCTTGTCGACGACGCTGACCTTCGCTTGGCGGGCGCCGCCGAACGGTTCGTTGGGGTGCACGGTCCCGACATCGCCGATCTTGATCAGCTTGTAGTAGCGCACGGGAAGGTAGGCTTCAACATTCAGCGGGTCGATGCGCGCAATCGAGACGATCGTCCCCTCCTGGCTGACGAACTCGCCGGGGCCCAGCGATCGCTGGGTGACCGTGCCGGCGATCGGGCTGCGGATTGTACGCAGTGCCAGCTCGGCCTGCGCCCGCTGAAGTTCGATCTGCGCCATTTCGTGGTTCAACTGGGCCAATGCGACATCCTGTTTGGCGACGTTGAATTCCGCTTCGGCGTTGTCGACATCCTGGGAGCTGGCGACATGCTGTTGCGCGAGCCCGAGCTTGCGCTTCAAGACGCCGGTTTTCTGCGCCAGCACGGCTTGTTTGGCCGCGATCTCGGCGGCGCTGTCGGCGCGCGCCTGGTCGGCGGCCACGACGGCCTGCTCGACCGCCGATTGGAGGTGGGCGACGACCTGCCCCTGCTTGACTGTGTCGCCGCGATCGACATCGACATCGGCGAGAATGCTGGCAACGGGGCTGCCGAGCTTGACCGCCAGCGAGGGCTCGGTGACGCAGTCGAAACTCGCCGGCGCGGCTGCCGCGGCGGTGACCATGACGATCGCCCCGAACAAGCCGGCGCACACCGCGGCGGCGCCGCGGGCGCGCGTTCGGCGCGAGCTCGCCGCCCGGCTGACGAGGGCTTCGATCATCGCGGCAAACCTTTGCTGTGGTATCAGGCAATGGCAGAATGCAGACAGTGACCGCGCCGGCAAGACCCGCGGCGGCGTCATTCGAGCCTGCCCGAGATGGCCAGCGTCTTCATCTGCCACTGGTCGGAGCGCAGCAGATCGGCGCGCATGCGCGCGTGCAGCCGCTCGGCCCGCCGCTGCGCGTAATTCGACGCGGCCCGGGCCGCCCAATCGCCGACAAAGCGCGCCGCCAGCTTGGCAATGCCGGACAGCGCGATGCCGGCCTCGGTGTCCATCAACCCGTCTTCCAGCGACAGGATCGCCTCGAACGAGCCGGGTTCGCCCTGGCGGCCGGCGCGGCCGGCGAGCTGCAGGTCGATCCGGCGGGCATCATGGCGCTCGGACATGATGACGTAGAGGCCGCCGAGTTCGGCGACGCCGGCCCCGAGATGAACGTCGGTGCCGCGGCCGGCCATGTTGGTCGCGACCGTGATTTGGCCGCGCTGACCTGCCTCGGCGACGATTTCGGCTTCGCGCTGATCCTGCGTCGCGTTGAGGACGCGGTGAGGCAGTTGTTCGGCGCGCAAGGCAGCGCTGGCGCGCTCCGAGCTGGCGACCGTGCGGGTGCCGATCAGGACCGGGATGCCGCGCCGATGCAACTCGGCGACGCGAGCGCGGATCAGCCGCCATTTCTCGTCCTCGGTGCCGACAATGACATCGGGCCGATGAACCCGCCGCACCGGCTTCGCGGTCGGTATCGTTGCAACCGCCAACCTGTAGACCCGCCACAGCTCGGCCGCCACCGGCTTCGAGGTGCCGCTCATTCCGGCGAGCCGACGATAGCGGCGAAAGAACCGCTGGTAGGTGATGCGGGCGATCGTCGTGCGCCGCTCCGACAGCGGGCAGCCTTCCTTGTGCTCGATCATCTGGTGCAGCCCGTCGCTCCACGACCGGTCGGGCATGATGCGGCCGGTGTATTCGTCGACGATCTGCACCTTGTCGTCGACAACGACGTAGTGTTCGCCCCGCTTGAACAGGTGCAGCGCCGCTAGGGCCTGCCGCGCCAGCTCCTCGCGGCTGACGATGCTGCGCCAATGGCCCGCCCGGTCTTGTGCGAATGCCGTGATCTGTTGTTGTCCCGCCTCGGTCAGGTAGACGCGGCGCTCCTCGCTGGCGATCATGAAATCGGCGCCGGACGCGAGGCCGGCCGCGAGTGCGAGCGCCTGCGCCACGGTGTCGGCGTCGAGCGCGGCGTCGGTCTGGCCGGAGATGATCAGCGGCGTTCTCGCCTCGTCGATCAGTACGCTGTCGGCCTCGTCGACCAGGGCAAAATGCAGCCCGCGCAAACGCAGCTGCCGCACCCGTGGCGAGCGGCTGTGCAGCATCTCGATCTTCAGCGGCAGATCGCCGGGGGTTTGGCCGAGCACCATGCGGTCGCGCAGGTAATCGAAAGCGAGCTCCTTGTTGGTGCAGTAGGTGATGTCGCAGGCATAGGCGGCTTGGCGTTCGGCCGTGTTCTGGCCCCCGACCACGACCCCGACGCTGAGGCCGAGGCTGCGGTAAACCGGACCCATCCACTCGGCGTCACGGCGGGCGAGGTAGTCGTTGACCGTCACGACATGGGTCGGGATCCCCGCCAAGCCGGCGGTGCCGGCGACGAGCGTCGCGGTCAGCGTCTTGCCCTCGCCGGTCGCCATCTCGGCGAGCATGCCGTTGACCATGGCGAAGGCGCCGACAAGCTGCACGTCGAAATGGCGTTGACCCAGCACGCGATCGGCCAGCTCTCGGATCAGCGCGAAGGCGCGAGCCACCGCTGCGTCGGC
>DATLTH010000687.1:0-5712 GCA_035533695.1 Allostellaceae bacterium
AGCGTCTTCGACGGCACGCAACCGATATTGACGCAGGTGCCACCGATCGTCCCGTGTCCGATCAGCGCGACGTGCGCCCCTTGCTCTGCGGCGGTGATCGCAGCCGAGAACCCAGCCGACCCGGCGCCGACGACGGCGAGATCGTACTGCCCGCTTGCAGTCTTGGCGTTTGAGGCGCAGCAATCGTGCAGCGTCATGTAAAGCTCCAATCCGTCAAACTAAGAGTGGATGATCCCACCGGCTAGCGGTGGTTTATTTCGCCGCTAGTTCCGGGGTGCGACGGATAGCCGTGTTCGTCGTCGCCTTGATGCGAACTCCACGTTGGTGACCGCATCGTCTCAAGTTTCGTCACGTGACGCTTTGACCGAGTAATGATGAATTGCGGGATCACAGGAATTTTCTCCTCCAAACTAAAGC
Organism: Allostellaceae bacterium; assembly: GCA_035533695.1. Taxonomy (GTDB): domain Bacteria; phylum Pseudomonadota; class Alphaproteobacteria; order ATCC43930; family CGMCC-115725; genus DATARH01. The sequence goes on from DATLTH010000687.1 coordinate 418, forward strand.
ATGGAGCCGATATCGGATGCGGCGGTCGGATAGGCAAAAATCGTCTGCTTTAGATCATCGGCGGTTAGCCCGTGGCGCACCGCAAGACCAAAGATGTTGATCACTTCGTCGGCATGCGGGCCGACGAGATGGGCGCCGAGAATGCGTCCGCTGCCCTCCTCGATCAGGGTCTTGAAACCGTACACAGTCTCGGCAACCCGGCGCGCCGTGTACCAGTCTGGCACCTTCTGCCTTTTGACCTGAAATTTGAGGCCTGACGCGCGTGCTTCGGCCTCACCCAATCCCACGCCGGCGATCGGCGGCAGTGTGAAGGCGACGCTCGGCACGCCCCGATAGTCCGGCCGGTGCCGGTTGCCGTCGAGGAGATTGCCCGCGACCATCTTGCCGTCCAGGCTCGACACCGGGGTCAGTGGCGGCCCTTTGGCGGCAGCATCACCGGCCGCATAGACGGCCGAATTGGATTCGCTTTGCAGAAATTCGTTTAGGACGAGGCGACCGTTTTCGACGGCGACCCCGGCCGCAGCCAAATTGAGCGGGGCCAGATCGGGCGCACGGCCAGCAGCATGCACCACCAGATCGGCCCGGGTAGCCACCTCTTGGCCTCCTGCCCGCGCATGCACCGTAAAACCGCTGCCGTCGCGCTCGACCGCCTCGACCGTCGTCCCGGTTCGCACCTCGACGCCGATTTCCGCGAACTTCTCCATCAGCCAGCCGACGAGCTCGGGATCGAATTGGGTCAGCATATGGTCGGCTCGTTGCAGCACAGTGACCTTCGCACCGGCGCGCGCGGCAATATGCGAGAACTCCGACGCGATGTAGCCGCCGCCCACCATGACGATGCGCGCCGGAAGCTCCGTCAGCTCAAGAAACTGGTCGCTGGTGATCAGGTGCTCGGCACCGGGAAAGGTGAGCGGCACCGGCCGCGCCCCGGTCGCGATGAGGACATACCGGGCCTGTAGGATTTGCCCGTCAACCTCGATCGTATTCCGTCCGGTGAAGCGTGCTCTGCCGTGAAAAGCCTCTATGCCGCGTTCCGCGTATCGGCGCTCGTGATTGGCCGGGACAGGATCGGTGAAGCTGCGCTTGAAGGCAATAAGATCGGGCCAGCTAATCCCGAGATCGCCGGTGACGCCCCGACCGCGCATGTGCCGGGCCATGTCGATCGCCTCGGCGCCGCTGATCAGCATCTTCTTCGGGTCGCAGCCACGCAAGGCGCAGGTGCCGCCGAACGGCAGGTGATCGATGACCGCGACCGACCATCCGGCCGCACGCACACGGAAGCTTACGACCTGCGCGGCCGTGCCGCTGCCGATGACGGCAAGATCGTATGCTTTGCCCTCGCTCACCCGCGGTCCCCCTCTGTTGCGCTCGTGTCGCAGCACGCGGCGGCCACGTGCCGGCGGTAGATCCCGAGGCCGATCAGGGCCACGCCTAGCAGCAGCGCCGGTATGACGACGTAATCCGCGCTCGTCAGCCAGGCGGTAAGGCCGACGCCCCCGAGCACGACTGCGAGGAGGGGCGTGGCGCAGCAGATCGCCGCGAGCGCCGCACCGATGGCGCCGGTGGCGATGAGGGAGCGATCACTCATTCGGGATCAGTTCTCCGGCGTGGAGGGATAGCCGGCGCTTGCGGTCGCCGCGGTCAGCGCCGCCACGTTCGTTTTCTGGTCGTCATAGGTGACGGTCGCGGTCTTCGTTGCCAACACCGTCTTGACCTGGCCGACGCCACCGATCTTGGCGAGGCTCTGCTTGACGATGTACGGACAGGATGCGCAGTACATGCCAGGAACCGACAGCGTAACGGTTTTCTCGGCGGCACCGGCAACGCCGGCGCCGAGGAGGACCACGCCAAAGCCAACGGCAGTAAGGACACGCTTCATCTGGTTGCTCCTTTCTCGATCAAATCCCGAGCAGGGTCGGGGCGACGTAGGGAAAGACGATCGCAGCGGCGGCGATGGCGGTCGCGCTCCAGAGCGCTAGTTTGACGACCCGGTTCGGTAGCGGGCGAGAACAAGCCTGGCCGTCCTCGCACGCGACCTTCGGCTGGCGATAGACGAGATAATAGCCAACGCCAAGGAATGCCGCCGTCGTCGCCAGGAAATAGGGTTGGTAGGGCTCCAATGCCGCCAGATCGCCGATCCATGCGCCGCTAATCCCCAGCGTGAACAGCACAAGCGGGATGATGCAGCAAGACGAGGCCGCCAGCGCGCCGAGAAGCCCGCCGGCGGCTGCCAGCCCCAGCTTCGGGACCGCGCGGGCGCCCCCGCCTGCGTCACGGAACATAGCCGGCGAGTTGCCAAGATCTCTCTGAACGCCTTCCATTGCCTCGGGCTCCATCCACTTGCCTTCGCGATGCCGATCAGATAGTCCCTGTAGGGACTACAGGTTCAAGGGGAAAATCGCATGCGGACGGCAAATCAAAAATCCTCGCCCGTAGCCGCGCTCAGCCGTGGCGCGGCCGCGGCGCGAGCCGGCTGCAACATCGAGACAGTAAGATATTACGAGCAGGTCGGCCTCTTACCGGCGCCGCCGCGCAGCGAGGGCGGACACCGGCTTTATCAGGACGGCCTCGTCCGGCGGTTGCTGTTCATCCGGCGGGCCCGGGCGCTCGGCTTCACCCTGGACGAGATCCGCGGCCTCTTACGCCTCGTCGATGGCGGCAGCTTTACCTGCGCGCAGGTCGAACAGCTGGCATTGGCGCAGATCGGCGAGATCCATCGCAAGATCGCCGACCTGCAGAAGCTCGAGGCCGTTCTGCGGACGATGGCTGCCCAATGCAGCGGTAGCGACGTGCCGGAATGCCCGATCATCGACGCGCTGTTCGCCCCGCGGGACGCGCTTGATCCTTTACCCCGGTCCTCCGATTCGTGATGCGAGCGATCGCCGTGCGCCAGCGCACCTATCACGATGCAGGTGCTCCTTGAACAGGTCGATGCCGACAGCGCAGCCCGCTGAATGGGGTATCGCCTTCTCCCAAAACTGGATCGCGACTACCGGGCAGGCCGGATTTGGATTTGCGTCATTTGAGAGCCTTCACGTCCGCCACCGTCTTTTCGGGCTCGGGGCGATAGCGGTAGTCTGGATCGACATCGACCATGCGGACGATGCCGCGAGTGTCGATCACGAAGCGGCCCGGCATCGCCAGGGTCCAGCTGTCCTCGCCGTTGCGTACGGCGAGATCGTTGCCGAAACTCAGATAAACCTCCTTCAGATCGTCCGGCAGCTTGAATCGCAGACCGAGTTTTGCGGCGTATTCGTTGCCTCGGTCCGAGATCAGGTCAAAGGCGATCTTGTGCTTTTCGACCAGCGGTCGGCTGGCCTCCAGCGGTTGCGGCGTGATTGCGCAGATCGTCGTGCCTAATTCCTTCAATGCACCCGTTACTTGCTGCAAAGCATACAGCTCTGCGTTGCAATAGGGTCACCAGGCGCCGCGGAAGAAGGTGAGCACAAGCGGCCCCTTGGCTAGCAGATCGGCCGAGCGCACCTCCTGCCCGTACGCATTCGGCAGCGCAAAGCCCGGCAATGCGTCGCCGACCTTGATCACCCGGTCCATGATGCCCGACCGGCGTAGATCTTCGGTGGCGCGGTGCATGATCGCGGCCTTATCGCCCGGAATGCGTTTTGCCGAGGCTTCCCTCATTCCCCTCAAAGTGTTTTCGAGTGCCATCGATCTTCTCCTTCGCAATAGCTTCAATGCTCAGCCGGCGTGCTTGCCGAGGGTCCAGCCCTTCTCCGCCAGAAAGCGCTGCCCCGCCTCGATCGGCGACGACTCGAGTTCCGTTGCCATCGTGTCGTTAAACCGGTTGAGGAACCCGAACAGGGCAATTACCGAGACTATATCCACGATCTGCGTGTCCGTGTAATAGCGCTTGAGCTCGTCGAAATCCGCGTCGGTGACCGCATTCGGCACTTGCGCCGCGCTTTGGGCGACGCGCAGCGCTGAGCGTTCCGCATTCGAGAACAGCGGACTCGTTTCATATTCCCAGAGTGCCTCCTCCTTCGCCTCCGAGATGCCAACCCGGCCGGCGGTGTGGGCCGTGTGCGCCATGCAATAACCGCAGCCGGCGGCGCGGCTCGCCATCTGCGAGACGAGGTTGCGCAGTTGCGGTTCGACCGTCGATCCCGGCCCGTTGATCGCGGACGCAAGCTGCACAAAGCCACGCAGGATTTCCGGACGGTGCGCCATGATCAGCTGCGAATTCGGCAGAAATCCCATGCGGCTCTTCGAGGTTTCAAGCAGGTCGGTGAGATCCGGGACGGCTTCGGTCGGCAGTAGTTCAATTCGTGGCATGATCCTCTCCTTGGTTTGATTTGGGAGTTGAAAATAACGTAGAGCTCCGCTGGCTCACGGCAGCCAGCCCAAAGCCCGCACGAGGCGCCGCGTCCATGGGCTCTGGAGGCGAGGCTTGTAGAACTCGACCCCAGCCATTTTGTTGACCTCGCCCCAGGTCGGATACGGCGCCAGCATTCCGGCGATGTCCCTCAGTTTGAGGCGCTGCTCGATCGCCAGCACCCATACATGACTGAGTTCGCCGGCATGCGCGCCGAGAATGGAAGCCCCGAGGATCCGTCCGTTCGGCCGCGCAACAATCTTGACCGTGCCGCCGGTACGCCGCTCCGCCTGCGCCCGGTCGCTCTCGGCGAAGGGGAACCGCATGACCGCGATTTCATCTCCGTATCGCCGGCGCGCTTCGGCTTCGGTCGCGCCGACCTGCGCCAGCTCCGGATCGGTATAAGTGACCCAGGGCAGTGCGGCGTAATCGACCTTTGCCGGCAGACGGAACAGAGCGTTACGGATCACGATGCCGGCCTGGTAGCTGGCGACATGCGTGAAGCGCGGCCCGTCGATCGCATCGCCGATCGCATAGATGCCGCGTGCCGTGGTGCGCAGCCGACGGTCGACGACGATGCCTCGCCCGGTGTATTTGACGCCGGCGCGGTCCAGGTCGAGCGTCCCAACCCGCGGTTTGCGGCCCGCCGCGACCAGGAGATGTGATCCTTCGATCCGGCTCTGCCGGCCCTTCTTCTGGATCGTCAGCGCGATCCCGGCCCCGTTCGGCTCGACCGAAATGGTCTCTACCTCCTCGCGGATCGCCACTCCCTCCTCGGTGAGGCATTGCAGCAGGGCTGCGACAAGCTCCGGGTCGTCCCTGGGCATCGCCTTGGCCCGGGCGATGACGGTAACCGCGGCGCCGAGCCGGCGATGCGCCTGGGCCATCTCGATGCCCACCGGACCGGCGCCGATGATCACCAAATGGTTCGGCAATTGGCTGTTTTCGAAGATTGTCTCGTTGGT
>DATLTH010000688.1:0-3048 GCA_035533695.1 Allostellaceae bacterium
CGGGTCGATCGCGGCTCGCCGGCCGAACGCGCGGGGTTGCACCGCGGCGATCTGGTCGTCGCCGTCAACGGCCTGCCGGTGCGCAGCGGAACGCAGTTGCGCAACACGATCGGCCTCACGCGCATCAACAGCAACGTCGACCTCACGGTCGATCGGGGCGGCTCCGAGTACAGCATCAACGTGCATGTCGAGCCGGCGGGCCAACCGGCCGCGGCGCAGCGGCGACGCTGATTGCGGCCGAGTTTGTAATGGCGACACAAACCCCCTACGAGGTGCTGGGCGTCAAGCCCGATGCCAGTGCCGACGACATCCGCAAGGCCTATCGCAAGCTCGCCAAGGAGTTCCATCCCGATCTCAACCCTGGCAAGCCGGCGGCCGAGGCACGCTTCAAGGCGGTGACGGCAGCCCATGACATCGTGTCGGACCCCGAGAAGCGGGCACGCTACGACCGCGGCGAGATCGACGAAAGCGGCGCCGAGCGGCCGCGCTATTCCTATCGTCCGCACGCCGAGGGGGCGCAGGGCTGGAAATACCAGCCGCACGGCGAGATGGACATGGACGACCTCGACGATTTGTTTGCGATGTTCGGGCGGGGTGGCGGGCGCGGGGGCGCCGGGAGCGCCCGGGGCGCCCGGGGCGCCCAGGGCGCTGGTGGGGGATTTGCGATGCCCGGTCCCGACCGCCATTTCACCCTGACGATCGATTTTGCCGAGGCGGCGACTGGCGGCAAGAAGCGGCTTGCGCTGTCGCCCGAGGAATGGCTCGACGTGACGATCCCGCCGGGCATCGAGCAGGGCCAGATCCTGCGCCTCAAGGGCAAAGGCGGTCCGGGCGTCGGCGGCGGTCCCCAGGGAGCTCCACCCGGTGACGCGCTGATCGAGGTGCTGGTCGCGCCGCATGCGTTCTTCCGCCGCGACGGCGAGGACATCCATGTCGAGCTGCCGGTCAGCCTGCCCGAAGCTGTGCTCGGGGCGCGCGTATCGGTGCCGACCGTGAGCGGGCCGGTGACGATGACGATCCCCAAGGGTTCCGATACCGGCACGCGCCTGCGCCTGCGCGGCAAGGGCATCCATCATAAGCGCGGCGGCCACGAGACAACCGGCGACCAGTATGTGACGCTGAAGGTCATGATCGGCGCCGGCGACGACCCCGAACTCGCCGAGTTTCTCAAAACCTGGGCCGAAAAGCATCCGACCGACCCGCGCCGCGGCATGGGGTCGGCAGCCCCCTCGGGGGCGGCCCAAGGGACCAAGTCGTGATCGGCTTCGACGAACTGGCCCGCCGCTTCGCCGGCCTCGACCGTGTCGAATTGACCCGCTGGGTCGAGAATCGCTGGCTGCTGCCCGACGAGGAGGGCGGGCATTGGGTTTTCCGCGAGGTCGACATCGCCCGGGTCGAACTGATCCTCGACATCCGCCGCGAATGCGCGGTCGACGACGAGGCGATGCCTCTGGTCCTCAGCCTGCTCGACCAGCTTTACAGCCTGCGCCGCCAGCTGCGCCGTCTCAGCGACGCTCTCGAAGCGCAGCCGCCGGAGGTTCAGGCGGCAATCCGCCACGCCCTGCCAAAGGCGGGGCAACGCGGCGGTTAGCAGGATTTGCCTGGTTGGGCCGCGGTTGACCCGCAGGTCCACCCCTCACCCCGACCCTCTCCCCGCAAGCGGGGCGAGGGAGAAGAGCGCGCACGGTCAGAACCCTCTCCCCGCTTGCGGGGAGAGGGCAGGGTGAGGGGCTGATCGCGCCCGCACCACCATTCGTGTCACAGTCAAGGAAACCCTGCTGAGGCCCGCGCCTTGTCACCCGCCCTGAGCGAACGTGCCGCGCAGAATCTCTCGCGCCTCCGGCGAGCCGTCGAGCGAGCGTATCTGGCGGCGCTTGATGCGCCAGCCGTCGGGCGTGCGCACGAAATCCCACCGGTTGGCGCCGACGCGGTGGACATGGAAGCCGCGCGATGAGCCGTGGTTGGGCACCTGGAAGACCGGGCCGACGCGGTCGGGCACGAGGATCTGGAGGTAGGAGATCGCAAACGCCGTGTCGCCGCTCACCCGGACATAGGGGAGACCGGCAAAATGGGCGATCCCCTGTTCGATTGCGTGGTGATGCTCGGGGCTCGACGAGGTGGCGGCGATCGCCTTCGCGCCGGTCGGCCTGGCGAACTCGCCGCCGCGATCGAAGGTGCCGTCCTCGGTCCATACCGAGGCGGTATAGTCGCTGGCGCCGGTATCCGCGCTCGGCGGGTGGCCGGCGATCAGATTGTAGATTTCGAGCTTGTCCTCGATCTGGCGGATGCGCTCTTCGAGCGTTGCGGCGCCGCTGTCCTCCTTTGCCATTTGCCCCTCCCGCATCACAGGCGTTGAAACCGGGCCCTCGCGCCGCGCTCGATGCCGGCGGCGATCAGCCGGTCGATGGCGAGGCGGTGGCGCATCATTTCGAGGACCCGCAATTCCTCCTGGCTCGCTTCGCCGTCGGCGGCGGCGACATCGCAGGCGATCGCGTAGGCGGTCTCGCGCAGGTTGGCCGGCAAGGTCGATTTGATCTCGGTGAACGCTTCTTCGAGCCCGTCCTCGCGGTTCAGCAGCCGCGTGCAGGCCTCGAGAACGCCGGGCAATCCCGCGCGGTCGAAGCCGCGGAACGCCGGCAGATGCCCGACGATGTCGCCGATCGTCGCCAGTTCGGCATCGGTCATGTCGCGATCCGCCGCCGAGACGATCACCATCGTGTAGATCAGCGCGCCGTGGGGGTCGAGCATTGCCGTTCCTTCGTTCTGGCTGGCCGCGTCATCCCGTACGGCGCCATTCCTGTCAAGCCGGGTCTTGTCGCGCGCCGGCCGCCAGAAAGCGCGCGGTTTCCTCGACCGCCTCGACGAGCGGCAGGCGCAGAACCGGCACGCCCGCCGGGAAAGCCGGGAGCAGCCGCGACGGCAATGCCCGGTCGAGCATCGCGAAGACGCCGCGGTCGTCGGCCCGCCGCACCAGCCTGCCATAGGCCTGGCGCAGCCGCAGCCGGGTGATCCGGTCGTCATACTGCGCGCCGCCGAACACCGGCTTCC
>DATLTH010000689.1:0-9080 GCA_035533695.1 Allostellaceae bacterium
TCCAAAACCGACAAAGCGCGGATCAAAGTCCAGCAGCTTGATGAAATACGGCTCGATCGCCTCTTCGTACCGCGAGAACCGCCACAGGATCTGGAACGACCCGACGACGCCGAGCCGCTCATGCAGGTCCGCGAGGACATAGGCCGCGAGCAGATCTTGAACGTGAACGTCGTATCGCAGATAGACCCGGCGGTCAGCGAACCTCAGCGGCCCGTTCTCTAAGCCGTCAAAGACATAGTCTTCCGAGCGCAGCCATTCGACGAACCGCGAGAACGATACATCGGTGGCGCTGCCGACCAGATTGCGCGACGAATCGGCCAGCCGCTGCTTGTTCAGGCGTGGGAAGTCGCGACCGAATCCCACCAGGTGCGTCTCGCGCGTGAGGAACGGGGTGGCAGGCATCGCGTCGCGCCCGGGCAGCGCTGCCGCCGGACCCGGTGCGTCTGTCGTCGGGGCTCCCGGTGGCGATAGCAAGTCGACATACCTGTCGCTGCGCCAGTATTCGGCGGGGAAAATCGTGACAAGGCCGCCCCCGCCGCCGATCCTCAGCGCCAGCGCCTCGCGCAGTTCGGCCGCTTCATCTCCCCCGAACACCACCACAGGCCCAGGGCCGCCGCCCGGCAGGAAGCGCGTCGCTTCGAACCGGTAGCCCAATTCCTTCACGTCGTTTGCAACGAGGAAATCGATCGGGCTGAACCAGTCGGTCAAGACCGCCAACCGGGGATCGGCCTGTCGCGCCCGAGAGAACGCGTTGGACAAAAGCGAACCGCTGCCGGAGATCGAAGAGGTATCGCCAAAGACTTCCCGAAACGAGCGATCGAGCGCCACGAGACATTGCCATGACCCATCATGCAGGCTGCGGAGCGCTGTCGCCGATCCCCGCCCGGCCTGCCAACTCGCGTACATTTCGCCGAGATGCGCCGCAAAACCGGATGATCGGACGAACGCGCTCAATTCAGCTTCGGAGCCCGCGAAGAGCGTTTGCGCCAGCCATCGGGAAATCGGATCGCACTGCAATCCAAGCTGAACATATCGTCTGTCAAAGCCGCAAAACAGCTCCGCTTTAGCCCTGAGCCGCCGCGATCCTTCGATGAGGTCCCACGCAAGATGGAAGGTGGCCGGCACCTTCAGGCGCTCATGCACCCGGGCCAATTGCAGACCAATCCCCAAATCGCCGGGGTTGATATCGTGGCGGATATAAACCGACCCCGCCTCGGGTGATCTGACGATCGTGTCGAGAGGCTGGACGAGATAGCCGTGGGCATCGAGCGAGCGAACAAAACTCTCGACGACGGACTCCAGCCTCCCGCGCGAGGCCCGCCACGGCACGATCGAACGGACGATAGCGAGCGGGAGCCGCGCTCGGCGGCCGAGAGCCATGTCGCGGGTCACGCTCCCTGCAGCATCACCGATGCGCGTGCTCTCGCAATGCGGAGGTGAGGAGGCTTCTAACCGGCCACATGAGCGAGTTCACAGCGCCTTCAGCTTCATGACTAACCCTGACAATAAAACCGAACGGCATCGTCCAGCTTTGCAAATGGCACCAGCTGGCCCCGGTGCAGCACCATCGCAATGTCACAGTATTGCTCGATGGTTTGCGGGTTATGCGAGACCATCAAGATTCCAGACGACTTGCGCCTCCGTTCAGCAAATGCGGCGGCGCACTTATCCCGGAACCACTGATCACCCGCGCCGACCCCCTCGTCGATCAGGTAGAGATCGAAATCGATCGCCAAACTGATACCGAAATTAAGCCGGCCATGCATGCCGGAGCTGTAGGTGCTCACCGGTTCGTCCATATAGAGCCCGAGTTCGGCAAAATCCTCGACGAACGCGAGGGCCTCATCCTCATCCGCACCATTGAGACGCGCGATGAACCGGACGTTCTGCCGTCCGGTCATGGAATGGCTCACGCCACCGCTGTAGCCGAGCGGCCACGAGACAGAGACGGTGCGGACGATGCGGCCATGATCCGGCATCTCGACACCCGCTATCATCCGCAGCAATGTCGACTTTCCGGCGCCGTTCCGACCCAAAACCGCAACGCCGCAATCCGTCGGAATCGACAACGTGGTCGGAAACAGCACGATGCGGTCGCCCGCCCATGTCGAGTACTGTTTGGCCACTTCGATCAGATGGATCATGTTGCTACAACATACCGTCGCGTGGCGTGGAGCAGCACCACCATCAAGACAATTCCAACCGAGATGCACTCTAGCGCGAAGGACCAGGACGCATAACGGGCGCGGTAGACGGACAAGTAACCATCGCGGACAAATTCGATGAGGTGCAGGAGCGGGTTTAGTAGTGCGTATTTTCGCATCTGCGGGGGAAGCTGATTGGCGAAAAAGAGGGCTCCCGAAAAGAAAAACATGACACGGAAGACAAAAATCTCCAGCAGCTGGAGCGACGGAACCACCAGTTCGCCCAGACCGAAGAACGTCCCGATGACGGCCGCTAACAGGGCGATGCAGGTCACGGCCGCTAGGATCTCCAGGGGATCGCTGATCTGCACCGATTTATCAAAGCAGGCGATGCTGCCGGCGATGATTACAAAGACGACGAGGGCGGTAAGGTATTCTCGCACGAAGGCGGCCGAGATCAGCGCCAATGGCGTAACTTGGCGAAAATAGAGCAGGCTGAGATTGCTTCTAACCGCTGAGCTGACTGCCGCTTCGACGCGCACGTAGAAGCTGAGATATGGGACGATGCCTACCGCAAAGAAGGCAACCGGGGATAGCCCGAGAGGGGGCTGGTGTCCGGAAACAGAGTAGACCAGCACCAGGCTGCCGATGAAGACCAACGGCTGCGCCAACGCCCAAAGATAGCCCATGCCGCTATGACTGTAGAGGACAAGCATGTCCCTAATCATCAGCGTCTGTAGGACCCTCAAGAACGCCCCCACCGCGACCTTCATGCTGGCCCGCTGATGCAAATCCGGGTCATGCAGACGCGGGGCAAACTCCGGTGGGATTTCGAACTCCGTCATCGCGGGCATTCCCGCGTCGGGATCCAGATATCGCGCGACGTGCCGTTCAAGCGTGGCAATGGCCGCACCGAGCCCGGCCAAGTCAGGATTGGTGCGAAACGCGCGCGCCAGGGCGATCTCTGCCTGTTCGTAATTGCCCTGGGCAAGATAGATGCGCCCCATCTCCAAAAATGCCACGCCCCAGAGCGGATCGATCTCGGCCACCTCGTGAAGCAGGGCGAGCGCTTCATCCACCTTGCCGATTCCGAAAAGCGCAAGCGCATGAAGCCGAGCCGCGAAGCGGTACCCGTCGGCGTACCTCTCCACCGTCGCCAACAATCCTATCGCTTCCTCGAAGCGGCCCAGCCTGACCAGCACCTCACCGAGCATGACGCGTGGCGTCTCGTTGTCTGGATCGCGTTCGACCGCACGGCGGAAGTAGGCGGCGGCCCCGCCGAGGTCTTTTACGCGCTCGTAGGCCAGCCCCAGTCGATAATAGAACGCCGCCCCACGGCCGCCAACTAAGTAGGCGCGGTCCGTGTCGGCCGCGGCCCGCTCGAGCACCAGCTCCATATCGGCTATCGCCTGTGGTTCGCCGTATAGGGCAAACCGGCAATTGGCTTCGAGATAGATCGCAATGGGGTCGTTCGGCCCCGCCGACAGCGCTGCCGCCACCCAGCCGATCGCCTCTCCGGGTTTTTCATCCCGAAGAAAATAGTCGCCGATGCGAAGCCGCAGCTCTTGAGCCGCCGAGGCCGCCACCAGGTCTTCCAGCGGGCCCGTAACCGCCATGACCCGGTCATAGCTGCCCCCGGCACGGTTCGGCGAGCGCCGCGCCACCTCGATTAGCCCGGTGACCGCGTCATCATCAAAGCTTCGCCGAAGGATTTGCGCAATCGTCCACAAGGCGCGAATGCGGACAGCCGTACCAGCCTTCCCGCCGGCCAGCCCGTCCAGAACCCCGTGCGCGCGCTCGTAGGCTCCCTCACGGAGCGCGGCGATAGCCTCGTCGATGTGGTCCATGAACCTTAATCCGTCACATGGCGGCGCGGCCGGTCGCAGGAGCCCCGGGCCCGCGATTATAAGTTCCTGATCGCATGGTTTCAACCTGACACCCTGTCGCGCGAGCGCGCGGCAAATTCGGCGACAGCGCGATTCGCGCGGCAATACTCAGTTTCGGCGCCCGCTTGTCCCCGCTTGTCCCCGCTTTTCCCAGCTGGTCATTGACAGCAGTGGTGCGGCTGCCCTTCCATCGCCCTGATGACTGACCTCCCCCGCCGCACCCCCGCCCGGCAGCTCGAGCAGCGTGCCCAGGACGAGCGCCTGGCGCGGGCATTGCGCGCAAACCTGCAGCGCCGCAAGCAGCAGGCGCGTGCCCGAGAACCGGGTGCCGCCGACCCATCACATGCCGACCCATCACATAATGATGCGGCCGCGGACGAGCGGCCCGCTTGAGCTTGGCCGGCGTCTCCCGTAAAAACAATCGGCGCGATCGCGGATAAATACCCCGTCGCCGGAATGGCCGGCGGTTGCCGCGCGGAGCCGAGACGATGGATAAAATCCTGATCCGCGGCGGCGTGCCGCTGGCGGGCACGATCAAGATCGGCGGCGCCAAGAATGCCGCGTTGCCGCTGATGGCGGCGGCTCTGCTGACTGCGGAGCCGCTGGTGCTCGCCAATTTGCCGGACCTCGCCGACATCACGACGATGACCAATCTGCTGGTGCAGCACGGCGTCGCGATCGGCATGTGCGAGGCCGATCCGGCGACGATGCCGGATCGCGTCCTGGAGCTGTCCGCCCGTAACATCGCCTCGACAACCGCGCCCTACGATCTGGTGCGCCAGATGCGCGCATCGTTTCTGGTGCTCGGGCCGCTGGTTGCCCGCTGCGGCCATGGCCGGGTTTCGCTGCCGGGCGGCTGCGACATCGGGGTGCGGCCGGTCGATCTGCACATCCTCGGCTTGCGGCATCTGGGTGCCGAGGTGGAATTGCGCGAGGGCTACATCGAGGCGCGCGCGCCCAAAGGTCTGCACGGCGCCGAGATCGTGTTTCCGAGCGTCTCGGTCGGCGCCACCGAGAACCTGCTGATGGCGGCCACCCTCGCCGACGGCGAGAGCGTCCTGATCAACGCCGCGCGCGAGCCCGAGATCACCGATCTGGCCCACTGCCTCGTCGCGATGGGCGCGCAGATCGACGGGATCGGCAGCGACCGGCTGACGGTGCGCGGCGTCGCGAGCCTGCACGGCGCGCGGCACACGGTCATCCCGGACCGCATCGAGACCGGCACCTACATGATGGCGGCGGCGGCGACCGGCGGCGAGGTTCAGCTCCTCGGCGGCCGGCTCGACCACGTCGAGGCGGTCGGCCGCATCCTCGACGCCGCCGGGGTAGACCTTAGCGAAACCGCGGACGGCATCGTCGTGCGCCGGCGCAACGGCCGCCTCGCCGGCATCGATGTGATGACCGATCCCTATCCCGGCTTTCCGACCGATCTGCAGGCCCAGATCATGACCTTGATGGCGACCGCAGAGGGCGCCTCGATGATCACCGAAACGATCTTCGAGAACCGTTTCATGCACGTGCCGGAACTCGCCCGCATGGGCGCCAACATCACCGTGCATCGGGCATCGGCGCTGGTACGCGGCGTGCCGCGTCTGATGGGGGCGCCGGTCATGGCGACCGACCTGCGCGCCTCGGTGTCGCTGGTGCTGGCGGGCCTCGTTGCTTCCGGCGAGACCGTGGTCAGCCGCGTCTATCATCTCGACCGCGGCTATGAGCGGATCGAGGCAAAGCTGTCCGCCTGCGGCGCCCGCATCGAGAGGCTGCGCGGTGCGGCGTGAAGCTGGCTTGCGGTTGCGTGCGGAGGACGCCGAAGACCTCGCGGTGATCTCCGCCTGCCTGCAGGACGCGCTCGTGTCGGTGCGCGATCTCGCCTACGATCGCGAGGGTCGGCGCTTCGTGTTTGTCGCCAACCGGTTTCGCTGGGAGGGGCGCGCCATCAACGCGGCGGCGGCAGAAGGCGGGCCGTTCGAGCGCATCCTCTGCGGGGTTGCGTTCGACGAGGTCGACGAGGTCGCGTATCGCGGTTTTCACCGCAGCGAGGAGGACCGCATCCTGTCGCTACTGGCGATCCAGCCGACGTCCAGCCCGTCAGGCACGACAATCGAACTCGAATTTGCCCGCGGCGCCGCGATCCGCCTGACCGCGGCGACGATCCGTGGCCGTGCCCGCGACCTCGGCGAGGCGTGGCCGACCGTCTGGCACCCCGGCCACGAGCTGGACGAGCCGCCGTGAAAACATCCTCCCAACGTCCCGGCAAGACACCCGACGCCCTGGTGATGGCCCTGCCGAACGGCCGGATTCTCGACGAGGCGATGCCGCTGTTGCACCGCGTCGGGATCGAGCCGGAAGCGGCCTTCACCGATCCGAGCAGCCGCCAGCTACGCTTTGCCACCTCCGATCCCTCGCTCGACCTGATCCGGGTTCGCAGCTTCGACGTGGCGACGTTTGTTGCCTTCGGCGCGGCACAACTCGGCATCGCCGGCAATGATGTGCTGATGGAATTCGACTACTCCGAGATTTACGCCCCGCTCGATCTCGATATCGGGCATTGCCACATGGCGGTTGCCGCGCCGGTCGATTGGGCGTCTCACGAAGACCCGCACAGCTGGAGCCATTTGCGCGTCGCCACCAAATATCCCGAGATCACCCGCCGCCATTTCGCGACGCACGGCGTCCAGGCCGAGTGCATCAAGCTGAACGGCGCCATCGAGCTCGCCCCGCTGCTCGGGCTGTGCCGGCACATCGTCGATCTGGTGCAGACCGGCGCGACGCTGAAGGCGAACGGGCTCGTTGAGATCGAGCGGATCGCCGAGGTCAGCTCGCGCCTGATCGTCAATCGTCCGGCATTGAAGACCCGCCCCGAAGAAGTCGGGCAATGGATCGAACGGTTCCGCGCGGTTACCGCCGATGCGGGCGGCGGCCGGCAGCGCATCGCGGTTGCGTCGGCCGTTTAGCGGCGTTTTGCACATGCCGGTCACCCTGACGACGCACGATCCCCATTTCGAGGCGGCGTTCGGCGCGCTGCTCGCGGCAAAGCGCGAAAGCGCGGCCGAAGTCGATGACGCCGTCGCGGCGATCATCGCGGATGTGGCGTCGCGCGGCGATGCCGCGCTCGTCGAGTACACGAACCGCTTCGACCGGGTCTCGCTGACCCCCGGCCGCCTGCGTCTTTCGCCGAACGAGATCGCTGCCGGGGCGGAAGCTGCGCCGCCCGACATTGTCGCGGCGTTGCGTTTCGCGGCCGAGCGGATCGAGAGCTTTCATCGCCTTCAGCTGCCCTCCGGCATCGACTACGTCGATGATGCCGGCGTGCGGCTGGGGCAGCGCTGGCGGCCGATCGCTGCCGCCGGACTGTATGTGCCGGGCGGCACCGCCGCTTACCCCTCTTCGGTATTGATGAACGCGATCCCGGCCAAGGTCGCCGGCGTCGAGCGGCTGGTCATGACGGTGCCCGCGCCGGACGGCGTCCTCAGCCCGCTCGTCCTCGCCGCGGCGCGCATGGTCGGGATCGACGAGGTGTATCGCGTCGGCGGGGCGCAGGCGGTGGCGGCGCTCGCCTACGGCACCGCAACGATCGCGCCGGTCGACAAGATCGTCGGGCCGGGCAACGCCTATGTCGCGGCGGCCAAGCGGCTTGTGTTCGGCCGGGTCGGCATCGACATGATCGCCGGCCCGTCCGAAATCCTGGTGCTGGCCGACCGGGACAACAATCCGTCGTGGATCGCCGCCGACCTGCTGTCGCAGGCCGAGCACGACAGCGCCGCGCAGGCCATCCTGATCGCCGACGATGCCGGTTCCGCCGCGCGGGTCGAGCGGGCGGTGACGCAGCACCTGACGCGCCTCCCGCGGGCCGAGATCGCCGGCATGAGCTGGCGCAACAACGGCGCGATCATCCTGGTTGCCGATTGGGACGAGGCGATCGCGCTGATCGACCGGATCGCTCCCGAGCATCTCGAACTGGCGATCGACGAGGCCCTGGCCGTGGCGTCGCGGGTCCGCCATGCCGGGGCGATCTTTCTCGGCCGCCACACGCCGGAAGCGATCGGCGATTATGTCGCCGGCCCCAACCACGTGCTGCCGACGGCGCGCAGCGCGCGTTTCGCCTCGGGGCTCGGGGTCCTCGATTTCATGAAGCGCACGACGATCGTCGGCTGCGATGCCGCGAGCTTTGCTTCCCTCGCGCCGGCGGCGATCCGCCTCGCCGAGGCCGAGGGGCTCGACGCGCACGCGCTGTCATTGGCGATCCGGCTGCGCGGCCGGTGAAGACCGCGGGTGAAATGCCGCCGCAGCGCATCGCCGCGATCACCCTTGACGAGCACAGCGTGGTGCGGCGCAGCCCGGCGATCGAGCACGAGCGCGCGATCGCGATCACCGATCTGCTCCGCGACAACCGGTTTGCCCCGGATTCGGGGCTTGAGGGGCCGTTCGACGTGCATCTGGCGATCGAGGAGAACCGGCTGGCGATGACGGTCCGCTCGGTCGCGGACGGATCGAACGAGACGATCGTCCTGCCGCTGGCGCCGTTCCGCCACATCATCAAGGATTATTTCCTGGTCTGCGAAAGCTATTACCAGGCGATGCGCGGCACGGGTCTCGCGCGAGTCGAGGCGATCGACGCCGGAAGGCGCTCGCTGCATGACGAGGGATCGGCATTGTTGATCGAGCGGCTCGCCGGCAAGGTGGCGATCGACCACGCGACCGCGCGGCGGCTGTTCACGCTGATCTGCGTGCTGCATTTGCGTGCCTGAGCGGGGCGGATGCCGATCCTGGTTCTTGCTTCGGCTTCACCGCGCCGGCTCGAGCTGTTGCGCCAGATCGGCATCGCGCCCGACGCGGTCGATCCGGCCGATATCGACGAGACGCCGGCGAAGGACGAATTGCCGGCGGGCCACGTCGTACGGCTCGCACAAGAAAAGGCGCGCGCAGTGCAGCCGCGCCATCCGAACGCGCTCATCCTCGCCGCCGACACGATTGTCGCCTGCGGCCGGCGCATCCTGCCCAAGGCCGAGGACGAAGCGACCGCCCGCGCCTGTCTCGCCTTGCTGTCGGG
>DATLTH010000690.1:0-3553 GCA_035533695.1 Allostellaceae bacterium
TGGGCTTGTAGATATGCGAGTCTGGCTGGATGAGACGAGGTGTTGAAGTCCGGCTTGGACCGGGCGACCGGGAGCTGCTGGAAGCGGTGATCGGGTCGGGGAACAGCCCGCAGAAGCATGTGTGGCTGGCGCGGATCGTGCGGTTGAGCGCCGAGGGGCTCGGCACGATGGCGATCCAGCGCCAGACCGGCAAAGGCAAGCCGACGATCTGGCGTAAGCGATGGGCTGACCGCACATTTTGAGGGGTGGCGCGAGGCGCGATGATCTCCCGGCTTTGGGAGATCGATTTGTGCGTAGTTTCGATCCTACGTTCGAACCTAACGAGGTTGTCGGCGTCCGCCGGCTGGAGGTGATCACCGGCGTTGGCGGGCGACGGTCGTGGTCTCGCGAGGACAAGGGACGGATCACTGCCGAGTCATTTGCCGCCGACGCCAACGTGTCGGCGGTGGCGCGACGCTACGGGCTGCGCCCGCAGCAGGTCTATGCTTGGCGGCGGCAGGCCCGGACTGGATCGCTGCCGTTACCGGCCGAGGAAGAGATCGGGTTTGTCCCGGTGATCGCGACGGGCGGCGCGGCGACGACCGCGGGCGTGGTGCCGTCGCGGGCAGGCGGTATCGAGATCGAGCTTGCTGGCACGGTAGTCCGCGTCGCGCCGGGGGTGGATTGGCGGCATCTGCGCGACGTATTGCGGGCGGTGAAGGCAGCGATGTGATCCCGGTCCCGCCCGGCGTTCGGGTACTGATCGCGACCCGTCCGGTCGACTTCCGCAAAGGGGCGGATTCGCTTGCCGCGCTCGCCAAGGAGACGCTGGCGCAGGACCCCTTCTCGGGCGCCGTGCTGGTGTTCCGCAGTCGCCGCGCCGATCGGGTCAAGATTTTGGTGTGGGACGGCAGCGGTCTGGTGCTGGTGTGGAAACGGCTCGAACAGGGCGCCTTCAAATGGCCACCGATCACCCAGGGGGTGATGCGCCTGTCGCCGGCGCAGCTTGGCGCGCTCGTTGAAGGTCTCGACTGGACGCGGGTGCACGTGCCGCGGATCGCGCGGCCGAAGGCGACACGCTGACGCCGCGACAAAGTGAATCGGAGGCCTGAAGGGACGCGCCGCGCGCGGCGGAATATGGTCGAATCCGGATCGCCATGACAACGGCCGATGCGCTTCCCAACGATATGCCGGGCCTGCGGGCCGCGGCACTGGGATTGCTCGCCGAGCGCGACGAACTGCTCCGTCGGGTCGAGCGGATGCACCACATCATTCGGCAATTCCAGCGCGCGCAATTTGGCCGACGCTCGGAGCTGCTCGACCCCGACCAGTTACGGCTGGCGCTTGAAGAACGCGAGATCGCGAGCGCGCACGAACAGGCGATAGCGGAGAAGCAGACGAAAGCGCAGCGCCCGAGGCCCGAGCCTGGTGCGCGCAAATCGCTGCCGGCGTACTTGCCGCGGATCGAGGTGGTGATCGAGCCGGAGACGATGTCCTGCCCGTGTTGTGGCGGCGGGATGCATGTGATCGGCGAGGAGAAATCCGAACGGCTCGACGTCATCCCGGCACAACACCGCATTCTCGTCACCCGCCGCCCAAAATACGGTTGCCGCGCGTGCGCCGGCGCGGTCGTCCAGGCCCCCGCGCCGGAGCGCCTGATCCGTTCCGGCCTGCCGACCGAGGCCCTGGTCGCGCATGTGCTGGTCAGCAAATACGCCTGGCATCTGCCGTTATATCGGCAGGCGCAGATTCTGCTGGCGCAAGGGATAGAGATCGACCGCTCGGTGCTGGCGTTCTGGGTCGGGTATGCCGCGGCCGAGCTGATGCCGCTGTGGCGGCGGATGCGCGAGATGCTGCTCGGCTCGCCGCGGCTGTTTGTCGACGAGACCCGCGCCCCGGTGCTCGATCCCGGCCGCGGGCGGACCAAGACCGGGTACTTCTGGTCGATTGCGCGCGACGATAGCGCGTGGCGCGGCGGCACCGGGCCGCCGGCGGTCGCCTACACCTACGCGCCGGGGCGTGGCGCCGAGCATGCGATGACGCTGCTCGCCGGCTATCGCGGCATCGTGCAGTGCGACGGGTATGCGGCCTACAAGCAAGTGGCCCGGCGCGGGCGCGCCGGCAATGCCGTGATCCTGGCCTTCTGCTGGGCGCACTGGCGGCGGCGGTTCTACGAGATTGCCAAGGGCGGAGGAGCCCCCATCGCCGAGGAAGCGCTGCGGCGGATCGCCAAACTCTACGCGATCGAGGCCGAGATTCGCGGCCACGATGCCGACGAACGGCGGGCGGTGCGCCAAGCGCAAAGCAAGCCGCTGGTCGCCGAGCTGAAGACCTGGCTTGAAGTGCAGCTCGCGCGTGCCTCCGCCAAATCGGCGATCGCCATGGCGATCCGCTACGGCTTCAACCACTGGGAAGGGCTGAGTTGCTTTCTCGATGACGGCCGGATCGAGATCGACTCCAATATTGTCGAGCGTTCAATGAGGCCGATTGCTCTGAATCGTAAAAATGCGTTATTCGCCGGCCACGATACCGGGGCCGAGAATTGGGCCTGTCTTGCCTCGCTGATCGAGACTTGCAAGTTGAACGGCGTCGATCCGCAAGCCTACCTCACCGACGTGCTGACCAAACTGGTCAATCTGTGGCCGGCCGCGGGGATCGACGAACTGATGCCCTGGGCATGGGCGCCGCTGCGCGCCGCCGCATGACGCTCGCCTCGATCATGCTGCCCGACAATCTGACAACGGCGCCGGGCATCGCCCGCTTGCCGCTCGAACTCGACGGCTATCTGACCGGCGTCGTCGTGACGCCACAGCCGGCGCCGATCCGGCTGCACAAATGGATGGCCGGCCTGTGGGGCGAAGACGAGACGATCTTCGACGACCCCGCGGCGACGAAGGCCGTGCTCGACGCGGTAATCAAACGCTTCAACGCCATCACCGCCGAGATCGACCGCAGCCTCGACCGGTTGGAGGCCGAAAAAATCTGCGATTACCAGCCGTTGTTCCGCGTCGGCGGCGGCAAGCCGAGCCACGACAGCGTTCGCCTCTGGGCGCGCGGCTTCTGGAAGGCGATGGCACTTGCTCCCGATACGTGGAGCGCACTGGTAGAGGACGAGCGCAGCCAAAGGCTGATCCATCCCTTCATCGGCTTCTTCGAGCCCGACGGTCACCCGCCATTCGACATCGACAAGCCGGACAATCTCGACGAGATCCTCGACCAGGACGCCGCCCTGATCCCCCAAACGATCCTCGTTCTGCGCAAGCTCGCCCGGATGCGCTTCGCCAAGCAATCCGCGCCGGTCGACAATCCGCGGCTCGGCAAAATCGGCCGCAACGATCCCTGTCCCTGCGGATCAGGCGCAAAATACAAGCGCTGCTGCGCCCGAAGCTGATCCGTCAACCCGCCCTACAGATGCGGTCAACGCATCGCTTACAGATGAAGTGTGATTCGCTGTCCCTTACCACAAGCTGTGGGGGCAGGGATGGCATGGCGGCAGGGGCAGAGCTATTCGGAGGACCTGCGGGGGCGGGTTCTGGCGGCGGTTGATGGCGGGATGGCGGCGCGGGCGGCAGCC
>DATLTH010000691.1:0-10247 GCA_035533695.1 Allostellaceae bacterium
CGATGCGGGCCGTGGCGATGCGGGCCGTGGCGATGCGGGCCGTGGCGATGCGGGCCGTGGCGATGCGGGCCGACCGTGACCCTGCTGCCGGCGGCGCGCAACAGCGGATGCGCGCCGACGACCAGGATCAGCAACAGAACCGGGATGGCCTCGCCGTCGATGTTGGCGAACGCGTTGCGGGCGACCGCGCCGATCAGGCCCGCCGATCCGTTGACCGCCTGCGTCGCGACGGCCGATTTGCGCAACACGGAACTTGGCAGCAGCGGGAGGCCGAGGGCGTGCATCGCCGCCATGTAGGCCCCGACGCACGCGGCGATGCCGAATAGCGCGATGGCGGCCGCCCGGCGCTGCCGGACGATCGCCAGCGCGGCGATCGCCAACCCGGCGAGAGCGGCGCCCTCGAACCGCCAGAGCGGCAGCAACACGATGGCGACAATCAGCGAGGTCGGCGCCCGGTCCGTTTCGAAGGCGCGGGCCAATGCCAGAACGACGAACACGCTGGTCAGCGCGTGCAGCGAATGCTCGAGCCCGCCCAGAACCAGGCCGACCGTGTTGGTCGCCAGGCACAGCGCCACGACCAGAACGACACCCCAGACCCGCTGGTCTAATCGGGTGATGACGCCCCAGCGGCAGAACGCGCCGGCGAACAGTGCTCCCGTCGCGAGCGCGGCGCCGGCGTTGACGATCAGCGGCACCCAGTCCTGCCAGGACGCCCAGGCGAACGCGGCCAACAGCAGCGGATACAGGATCGACGAGGAGGGTGACGCCGCTTCGCCGGTATTGATGCCGTATTCGCCGTGGGCGATGTGGCGCGCCAGCGACAGCGTGATGTAGGGATCGTCCAGCGCATAGATCAGATGACCGTCGCAGGCAACGAGGATCACCGCCGTCAACCCGGCGATGATCAGCGCCAAGGTCGCCATGACGCCGAGCGACAGCGATTTCGCTAGATCGGCTGATGCCTCGTGATCGCCTGCCGGACGGGCGACGAGCCGACCCTCCGCCGCACCCTCGCCGGCCGGGCGCGCGTTCGCGGGCGGCGTGGGGGCGAGGTCGGACATCGAATCGGCTGCCCTCTCTTCGGTGGTCTGCGCCGTGCTACACAAATGTCGGAGGCTTGTGTAGGGATTCGGTTAACGCGCCTTCTGCCGGCGACTTGAGCGGGCGAATGTCGCGCCCTATGTTGAGGAAGCGTGCGCCCGCGCAATAGAATAGCAGCCGTACGCTCATCCGGGAGAGAACCGATCGATGCCTGCCTTGCAGCCGGCCCGCGGCACGCAGGACCTGTTGCCCGAGACGATGCGGCGCCACCGCCATGTCGGCGAGACCGCGCGCAAAGCGGCGGCGCTTTACGGCTTTGCCGAGATCGCGACGCCGATCTTCGAATTCACCGAGGTCTTCGCGCGGCCGATCGGCGAGCACACCGACATCGTCGCGAAGGAGATGTACAATTTCACCGATCGCGGCGGCGAAGAGGTGACGTTGCGGCCGGAAAACACCGCCGGAGTGGTGCGCGCGGTATTGTCGAACGGGCTGACCCAGTCGACCCCGCTCAAATTCTTCTACTCGGGCCCGATGTTCCGCTACGAGCGGCCGCAGAAGGGCCGCTTTCGCCAGTTCCACCAGATCGGCGTCGAGATATTGGGCGTCAAGGAGCCGCAGGCCGATATCGAGGTCATCGCCTGCGGCCTGCGCATCCTGCAGCGGCTCGGCATCGCCGACCGCGTGGTTCTCGAACTCAATACGCTCGGCGACCCCGAAAGCCGCACGGCCTATCGCGCGGCCCTCGTCGGCTATTTCTCGCAACGGCAATCCGAACTGTCCGATGACAGCCGCCGCCGCCTCGCGGTCAACCCGCTGCGCATCCTCGATTCGAAAGATTCCGGCGACGTCCGCATCAATGCCGACGCGCCGCGCTTCGAGGATTTTCTGAACGAACCGTCACGCGATTTTTTCGCCGGCGTGCGGGCCCGACTCGACCGCCTCGGCATCCACTACCGCATCAACCAGCGTCTCGTACGCGGCCTCGACTATTACACGCACACGGTTTTCGAGTTCGTCACCACCGATCTCGGCGCGCAGGGCACGGTGCTGGCCGGCGGGCGCTACGACGGCCTCGTCGAGTTGATGGGCGGGCCGGCGATGCCCGGGGTTGGATGGGCGGCCGGCATCGAGCGCCTGGCGATGCTGATCGACGAGCCTCCCGCGGCGCAGCGGCCGATCGCGATCGTTCCGGCCGGACTGATCGATGACTCCCCAGCGATCATTTTGGCTGAGCAGTTGCGCGATGCCGGCTTCGTCGTTGATCTCGGCTATACCGGCAATCTCGGCCGGCGTATGCACCGAGCCAACCGGATCGCTGCCCGCGCCGCCGTGCTGATCGGCGAAAGCGAACTGGCGCAGAACGCGGCAACCGTACGCGACCTCGACAGCGGGACGCAAACCCTGGTGCCGCTCGCCGAGTTGCCGGCCCATCTTAAGACGTTGCGCTGACCGATGGACCGAGCGCTCGAATCGCGCTTCGACCAGATTGTGCGCCGTCATGCCGAGTTGGGCGCAGCGTTATCTGTCGCCGGGCTGAGCGGCGCCGACTTCGCCAGATTGTCGAAGGAATACAGCGAGCTCGGGCCGGTCGTCGACGGCATCGAGAGCCTGCGCCGCGCCGAAGCCGAGATGGCCGAGGCGGCGGAAATGGCGGCAGTCGACGACCCCGAGTTGAGGGCGATGGCGGAAGAGGAGATGCAGGCGCTGCGCGAGCGCCTGCCCGAGCTCGAACTCGCGGTCAAGATGTCGCTGTTGCCGAAGGACGCCGATGACGAGCGCAACGCGATCCTCGAAATCCGCGCCGGCACCGGCGGCGAGGAGGCGGCGCTGTTCGGCGCCGTGCTGTTCCGCATGTATCAGCGCTATGCCGCGTTGCGCGGCTGGCGCTTCGAATTGCTCGACCTGTCGGAGACCGGGCTCGGAGGCTTCAAGGAGGCGGTGGCCTCGATCACCGGGCGCGACGTTTTCGCCCGGCTCAAATACGAATCGGGCGTCCACCGCGTGCAGCGCGTCCCCGAGACCGAGGCATCGGGCCGCATCCATACCTCGGCGGCCACCGTCGCGGTGTTGCCGGAAGCCGAGGAGGTCGACATCGCGATCGACGACAAGGATTTGCGCATCGACGTGTTCCGCGCCTCGGGGCCGGGCGGGCAGTCGGTCAATACGACCGACAGCGCGGTGCGCATCACCCATCTGCCGACCGGGCTGGTTGTCATCCAGCAGGACGAGAAGTCGCAGCACAAAAACAAGGCGCGCGCGATGAAGGTGTTGCGCGCCCGGCTCTACGAGCTGGAGCGGCAGGCATTGGCCGCGGCGCGCGCCGCCGACCGCAAGAGCCAGGTCGGCAGCGGCGACCGCTCCGAGCGGATCCGCACCTACAACTTTCCGCAGGGCCGCGTCACCGACCACCGCATCAACCTGACCCTCTACAAGATCGACAAGGTGCTGTCGGGCGAGGCGCTCGACGAGATCATCGATGCGCTCTCCGCCGCCGACCGCGCCACCAGGCTGGCGATGGCCGCGGCGTGACGACACTGCGGCATGGCGCGCGGGTCCCGGTGACGTCGGCAACGCCGCTCCCCGCCGCCACGATCGGCTCGGTGCTCGATGACGCCGCGGCGGTATTGGCGGCTTCCGGCTTCGACGAGTCGCGGCGGGAGGCTCGCCGTCTCGTCGCGGCGGCGCTCGGATTGTCAGCCGCTGCGGTGTTCGCCCACCCGGAGCGCGCGCTCGACGCCGGCGAAGAGGCGCGGTTCGCGGCGGCATTGCTCCGCCGGCGGGCATACGAGCCGCTCAGCCGGATCGTCGGATGCCGCGAGTTCTGGGGGCTCGAATTCATGCTGTCGGCCGACACGCTCGACCCGCGCCCCGAGAGCGAGACGGTCGTCGATGCCGTGTTGTCGCTTCTGCCGGATCGTACCCGATGCTACCGCTTTCTCGATCTCGGGACCGGGACCGGTTGCCTGCTGTTGGCCCTCCTGAGCGAATGTCGCGCGGCGTGCGGGCTCGGCGTCGACATCGCATCCGGCGCGGTCGCGACGGCGCGGCGCAACGCCGAGCGGCTCGGCCTCGGCGATCGCGCGCATTTTGCGGTCGGCGATTGGGCGCAGGCGGTTGCCGGCGAATTCGACGCCGTTGTCGCCAATCCGCCGTACATTGCCGCCCCCGAGATTGCCGATCTGCCGGCGGTGGTGCGCGACCACGACCCGCGCCGCGCGCTCGACGGCGGCGCGGACGGCCTCGCGGCGTACCGCGCCATTGCCGGCGACGTTCCCCGGTTGCTGCGCCCCGGCGGCATTTTCGCGACCGAGGTGGGATCAGGCCAGGCCGCCGCCGTCGCCGCGCTGCTCGCACAGAGCGGTCTCGACGTCGATGGGTTCGTCCTCGACCTTGCCGGCATCAGCCGCGTTGTCGTCGCGCGCCGGTGACCGGCCGGAGCAACGCGGTTCGGCGCAAAAAATCGGTTGGAAAGCGCCCTCGCCGCGACTAGGCTGCATGCATTCGGAAATCCCGCGCCGCGCGACAGCAACGGCGCCGTTTGGCCCGCCGCAAACCTCGTCGCGGCTGACAGCGTTCCGATCGGACCGAGGTCCACCTGCATCCATCGCGGCTAGAAGGTGCCATGAGGCCAGGACAAAACAAGCGATCACGCGGTCGTAACGGTGGCGGCGGCGGTGGCGGCGGCCCACACGGCGGCGGCCCGCACGGCGGCGGACCGCATCAGGGCAACCGGCCGCGCCCGCCGAATCGGGTCCAGACCTTTGACAGCAACGGACCGAGCGTCAAAATTCGCGGCAACGCCTATCAGGTGTTCGAACGCTACGTCGCAATGGCACGGGAGGCGCAGACCAGCGGCGACCGGGTTGCGGCGGAAAATCTTTATCAGCACGCCGAGCATTATTTCCGCGTCATGAATGCGATGGGCGAGGGCCAGGGCCAGCCACGTCCCACCACCCCGGCCGATGTCGAAAACGGCGCCGGCGACGGCGATTCGCAGGACAACGAAGAAGCCCAGGTCCAAACCGTGGCGCCGCCCGCCATGCCGGCGCCCGACGACGACCAGCCGCCGACTTATTGAGGTTTCCGGCGCGCCGCGAGGCTGGCCCGGGCCAGTACCCGGAACCAATGAACCGCACACGTTCCACGTTCCTCCCCCGTTTGCGGGGGAGGAACTGGTTCGCGCACGCGACTCGCACTCCAGCGATGCCGGGTATTAGGCCAGCGCCGGGCTGGGGCTGTGCCGCCGGACGGTGCGCACCGGCAGGGACAGGGCTCGGCCGAGCGCCTCGAGACGCCGGGTCACCGCCTCCCCGGTAAACAAGCCGCCGCGCGCCGGCAACTCAAGCACAACGCCGCTCGGCTCGCGGGCCAGCCGCACCTGATCCAGCAGCTCCAGCGCGCCGCCGCACAGCGTGTAAGCGAGCCGCAACGCGAGGCCGAGAACGCGCGCCTCGCCGGCTGCGGCGTCGTCGAGCAGCGGTCGGGTCGCCGTCTTGACCGGGTCGTCCGCCGCCCCGCCGTAGCGGGCGTGCAACGCCGCGGCGATGAAGACCCGCTCGGCATGGCCGAGCTGGCCGACCGGCATGCGCAGGCTGCGGGTAAAGGCATGCTCGGCGCGATAGTCCGGATGTTCGGTCCAGGCAAAATCGCTGAGCCAGCAGACCGCGCGATGCAGCCGAAGGGCCTCGTCGTCGAGATTGGCGAAGACAGCCGCCGTCCATTGCCGCAGGCGCTCGCCATCGACGCTGGAGCGGCTCTGGCCCGCGGCGATGCCGCGACAGGCGGCGATCAGCGAATCGCTGCCCGGCTCGGACGGCAGCAGGCCATAGGCATATCCCTCGCGCAGCCCGAACGCCGAGAAGACGATCTGCTCCGGTCGGCCGGAAGCGATCAGCCGGCGCAGGATCAACGCCGCCAGCGGCACCAGTTCGAGACGTCTGCGGCTGATCGAGGTGATCCGTTCGAGCGAGCGCCGCGATTGGCCGGCGATGATGTCGAGAAAGCCTTCCGCCGGCCGCCTTGCAATCGTGTATTCGTGGATGATGTGCAGCGGATAGCGGGTCTGCTCCATGTGCAGGCGGGCAATTGCCCGCCACGCGCCGCCGACCAGATAGAGGGTCTTGCCGGCAGCCTCGTGCAGGACCGACGCCCCGGCGAGCGCGCGCTCGATCGTCTCGACGAGCGCCCGGCGGTTGTCTTCCAGTTCGGCAAGGCGCAGCGGGCCGAGCGGCAGGCTGACCCCGGCACCGATCCCCGCACGGCCGCCCGCCAGCGCGGGCGTTCCGGGGTCCGCGGCGCCGCCGGCATCGACGCGAACCAATTCGACGCTGCCGCCGCCGAGGTCGCCAACCACGCCATCGGCGGCGCGAATCCCGGCCAATACCCCGGCGGCCGACAGCCGCGCCTCTTCGGCACCGCTGACGATGCGCACCGGGACCCCGCAGCGGCGCTCGGCCTCGGCGGCGAATTCCCTTCCGTCGCTCGCTTCGCGCACCGCGGCGGTCGCGATGATCGCCAGATGATCGACGCCCAGCGCGCGGGCGAGCGCGACAAAGCGCTGCAGATTGGCGAAAGCGAGATCGACGCCCTCCGGGCTCAGCCGTCCGGTCGTGGCGATCGCGCGACCCAAGGCGCACATGACCTTTTCGTTGAGGAGCGGCAGCAATGCCGCGCCGAGCCGCTCGAAAACGACAAGGCGCAGCGAGTTGGAGCCGACATCGACGACGGCGATGCGGCCCACTGGCGCTGCCTCCTGGCGATCGGGCATCGGGACGGCGGCGCGCTCAGCGGGCCACGAGGCGGGGCTGGCGCCGGCGCAATGCCGTGCCGCGCCCGGACAGGCTGGGATTGGTCATGAAGTAGGTATGGGCCGAGAAGCCCTCCTCTTCCACGGCCGCTCGAGTGTAGGTGCCGTCCGACGCCAGGGTCCAGCTTTGCAATGTGTCGCGCAGATTGGCCACCATGATCTCGTCGAGGACCTGGCGATGCACGGTCACGTTCTCGATCGGCACCAGGGCCTCGACCCGTCCGTCGAAGTTGCGCGGCATCCAGTCGGCCGAGCTGATGAACACCTTGGCCTGGTCCAAGGGCAGGCGGTTGCCGTTGCCGAAGCAGACCACCCTGCCGTGCTCGAGAAAGCGCCCGATGATGCTCTTGACCCGGATGTTTTCCGACATCCCCGGAACGCCCGGCCGCAGGCAGCAAATCCCGCGCACCACGAGATCGATGCCGACCCCGGCTTGCGACGCCTTGTAGAGCAGGTCGATCAGGGCCGGGTCGACCAGGGCGTTGAGCTTGGCCCAGATCTGCGCCGGCTTGCCGGCCCGGGCATTGGCGATTTCGGCCTCGATCAATTCGGCGATGCGTTCGCGCAGGTTGATCGGCGCGACCGCGATCTTTTCCAGGCTGGCCGGCCTCGCGTAGCCGGTCATGAAATTGAACAACCGCGCGGCATCGCGGCACAGCGCCTCGTCGCAGGAGAAGAACGACAGGTCGGTGTAAACCTTGGCGGTGTAGGGGTGATAGTTGCCGGTCCCGAAATGCACGTAGGAGCGCAACTCGCCGCCCTCGCGGCGCACCACCAGCGACACCTTGGCGTGCGTCTTCAGCCGCAGAAAGCCGTAGACGACCTGGACGCCGGCGCGCTCCAGTTCATGCGCCCAGCGGATGTTGGCTTCCTCGTCGAAGCGCGCCTTCAATTCGATCATCGCGGTGACCGATTTGCCGGCTTCGGCCGCCTCCTCAAGCTCCCTGACGATCGGGCTGTCCTCGCTGGTGCGATAGAGCGTCTGCTTGATCGCGACGACCGCCGGGTCGCGCGCGGCCTGGCGCAGAAACTGGACGACGACGTCGAAGCTTTCATAGGGATGATGGACGACGATGTCCTTCTGCCGGATCGCGGCGAAGCAATCGCCGCCGAAATCGCGGATGCGCTCGGGAAAACGCGGCACGTAAGGGGTGAAGACAAGATCGGGGCGTTCGTCGGCGACGATCAGCTGGGCGGTGTCGTCGAGGCCGAGAATGCCCTGAGAGGCAAACACATCGGCCGGTGCGACCGCCAATTCCGCGCTCAGAAAGCGCCGCAGATCGGCCGGCATCCGTGCATCGACGGCGAGATGAATGACATGGCCGCGCCGGCGCCGCTTCAGCGCGGTTTCGAACAGCCGCACGAGGTCTTCCGCCTCCTCCTCGATCTCGACTTCGCTGTCGCGCAAGACGCGAAAAACCCCCTGCGCGACGACCGCGAAGCCGGGGAAAAGATGATCGAGGAACTGCGCGATCATCAGCTCGACCGGCAGGAAACGCAGCGGCGCGCCGGGCAGGCGGATAAACCGCTCGACCGAGGAAGGTATCAGGATCAACGCCTGCAGCCGCACATTGTCGCCGACCCGTTCAAGCTGCAACGCCAACCCGAACCCGCGATTGGCGACGAACGGAAAGGGATGGGCCGGGTCCATCGCGAGCGGGGTCAGCACCGGAAAAATGTCCGCCATGAAACGCTGTTCGAGCCAAATGCGGTCGCCCGGTTCGAGGTCGGCGGGATCGATCACCGCGATCCCCGCTTCGCCCAGCTGCGCCCGCAACGACAGCCAGCTCACCTGCTGGGCTTCCATCAGGGCGCCGGCGCGCTCGTGGATCGCATCGAGCTGCTGCGCCGGCGTCAGGCCGTCGACGCTCAGCGTCTTGATGCCGGCAAGATGCTGCCCCTTCAGCCCGGCGACGCGGACCATGTAGAACTCGTCGAGGTTGCTCGCCGAAATCGACAGAAAGCGCAGGCGTTCAAGCAGCGGGTGACGGCGGTTTTCCGCCTCGGCAAGCACGCGCTCGTTGAACGCCAGCCACGACAGCTCGCGATTGATGAAACGGCCCGGCGCCGCCGGATCGGCCCCTTGCGGGTCGCCCGGCCGGATGTCGACGATTTGCGCGGCGGTGCTCACCGAGCCTCTCCTATTCCGGCCGCCGATATTGCAGCGTGCACCAATAACTCTAGCGCGATGAGCGGGGCGGTGTCATGCGCGGCGGGCTTGAGGGTGCGTTTATGAGGCATCGGGAGCCTCACTCCGCCGCGTTCTTCCGCCCGTAGCGGCGCACCCGCAGATCGGCCTGTTCCTTGTGGCCCCAGAATCGCTCGATCGCACTTGACCTGCCCATTCCGGTGGGTACATTGTTATAACAATTCATCCTTCGAGGAATGGTGCCGATGCGGGCGGCGGTGCGAAAATTGGGTAATTCTTCGGGGGTTATCATCCCCAAGACGCTGCTGGACGAGGCCGGGGTGACGGTCGGCGATGCCGTGGAATTGACGTTGGTGGAGGGGCGCATCGTGCTGGCTCCGGTGCAACGCCGGGCGCGGGCCGGCTGGGCCGAGGCGTCAAAAGATTTGGCCGTTGCGGGTGACGACATGCTCGTTTGGCCGGAGTTCGGCAACGCCGAAGACGAAACCTTCGAGTGGTGACGCCGCCGGCAAGGCGGGGCGACGTCTGGCTTGCCGCCCTTGATCCGACAATCGGATCGGAAATCCAGAAAACGCGCCCTTGCATCATCGTCTCGCCGCCCGAAATGCACGACTTTCTGCGCACCGTTACGGTCGCGCCGATGACCACCGGAAGCCGGCCTGCGCCCTTTCGCATCCCGCTCAGGTTTCGCGGCAAGACGGGACTGATCCTGCTCGACCAATTGCGTACACTCGACAAGCAGCGCCTGGTGCGCCGCCTCGGCGCCGTGAGCATCAATACCCTGAGGCTGACCCTTGCTGCATTGCGCGAAATGTTCGAGGAATAACCTCACTCCGCCGCGTTCTTCCGCCCGTAGCGGCGCACCCGCAGATCGGCCTGTTCCTTGTGGCCCCAGAACCGTTCGATCGCGCACAGCCGGCTGCAATATTCGCCGATCATCGCGCTGGCTTCGGGGGTCTTCACCTCCTGGTAGGTGCAGGTCTTCAAAAATTTGCCGACCCAGAGGCCGCCGGTATAGCGGGCCGCGCCCTTGGTCGGCAGCGTGTGGTTGGTGCCGATCACCTTGTCGCCGTAGGAGACGTTGGTCTGCGGGCCGAGAAAGAGGGCGCCGTAATTCTTCAGGCGCTCCAGCCACCAGCGCGGCTCTCGGGCCAACACCTCGACATGCTCGGCGGCGATGCGGTCGGCCTCGGCGGCCATCTCGGCGTCGTCGGCGCACAGGATGACTTCGCCATAGTCGCGCCACGC
>DATLTH010000692.1:0-2379 GCA_035533695.1 Allostellaceae bacterium
CGCGAGTGGGAGGTGGTGCGGATGCCGGCGGTGCAATAGATGTCCTTCAGCCCGAACGGGATGCCGTGCAGCGCGCCGCGGTAGTTACCGGCCATGATCTCGCGCTCGGCAGCGCGCGCCTGCTCGCGCGCCTTGTCGGGCGTCGGCAGCAGAAACGCGTTGAGCTGTGGGTCAAGCGCCTCGATGCGCGCGATCAGCGCCTCGGTCAATTCCACCGGCGACAGTCGGCGCCGCTCGATCAGGCGCGCCGCCTCCGCGATCGTCAGCCAATGCAAGTCCGTTGGCGCCGGGGTCGCATCGTTGGGCATGTTCTGCGCTCCAATTTTGCCGACGCGCCGTATCACGCGAAACGCGTCCCGGCCCAGCCAGTCTCGAACGGGACATTCATCAGCGGCTCCGACCGCTTGTGACGGAACATCCAGGATTCATCCACCCGCGCGTAAGTCTCATGATCGATGCCGGCGCGCCACATCGCCTGATTTCCGGCTGCCACCGTGCAAGGCATGAACAGATACCACCGCGCTCGCGCCGTATCGCCTTCCACCTCGATGTGGCCATTCAAGCTGTAATGGATCGCGAAGGAGAAGATCCCCGATGCCCCCCGGAAGAAGCTCCGGATCGCCTCGCGCCCCTCGAACCGTCCCAGGGTCGGGCTTTCCCACAGCGCGTCCTCGGTGAACAACGCCGCGATCCCGTCGGCGTCGTATTGGTCGTCACACAAGGCGGCATAGCGCGCTTTCAGGTTGCGGATCGCCTCCGCGTCCTCGAGGGCCTGCAGCCGCCGCTCCATTCGTTCGATCCGTGCCGGATCAGATTCAAAGTCTTGCGCCATCATCCCGTGCCCGGCTGTTGAGCGGCGACATTCCTTCGGCCTGGGCCACCCAGTCAACGGGAATATCCCGCTCGTGGGCGCCGGCAAACGCCAAGGCGGATCGCCGCATTTCCTCCTGTGTCGGTCGACTCACCTGGCGCTATCGCGCGTTCGAAGAAGCGGTCGTCTACGGGTGTCACCTAACGGCGCCCTTACTCCGGCAGGAACTGGTGCCAGCCACGGTCGTCAAAATTGCAAACCGGAACTGGCAAGGGGATCGCGCGGACTTCTCAGCGTTCGTTCTGGCAGCCCCATCCCGACATTGGCGGCCTCGCGCAGATGACGTGTCGGCGGGGAACGCGGCGAAGACTATGCCCGGGTCTTGCGCTCGGCTATCCAGGCCGAGACCTCGTCGTAATAATTGGCGATGTAATGCTCGGCAATGTCGTCGGCCGTTGTGTTCCAGACGCCGTCATGGCCGAGGATGTAGCGTAGCGCCTCGTCGAGATACTTCGCCGCGCTGGGGCGCCCGATATTGTGCGGGTGCAGCGACAGGCACATCACCCGGCCGCTCTCGGCGCCCTCGCGGTAGAGCGTGTCGAACTGGTCCTTGATCATCTGCAGGAAGTGGTCGGCCTCCCGGTTCCAGGCGAGCATCCCGGCATCGTTGGTCTGGCCGGTATAGGGGACGTAGATGAATTTGTGGCCGCCCTGCACCCGGAGCGGCCAGGGCTGGTCGTCGATGATCCACGAGGTGTGATAAAGGCAACCGGCCTCGGCCATCAGATCGTCGGTCCGCGCAGTGTAGCCGGCGCCGCCGCCCAGCCGGCCCTTCAGGCGCTTGCCGGTCATCGCCTGCAAGTGGGTGACGAAATCCTGCCAGTAGGCGCGTTCCTGGTCTTCGCTCAGATCGTAGATCGGCCGGCTGTTGTAGAGGCCGTGCGCCATGTAGTCCCAATCGGCAGCGACCATCGCGTCGCGGATTTCGGGGAAATGGTCGAGAATCTCGAGATTGAGGCAGCAGCAGGCACGCACCTTGTGCCGGTTGAGCACGTCGAGCATCCGCCAGAACCCGGCGCGGTTGCCGTAGTCCATCCGCGAATAATGCGGGATGTCGGGCTGCGTCGGCCGGTTCCCCGGGAGGTACTCGAAGAACTCCATGTTGGGCGCGACCCAGAATGCGACGCGCGCGTCGCCGGGCCATTTGATGACCGGCCGATCGTTGATCGGCGCGTAGTCGAACCGGCCGGGCGGGAGCGGCGCAACGCCCGCCTCGCGTGAGGCTGCGGCCGCGGCTGGCGCCGGGGCTGCCGGGGGCGCGCCGCCCGACTGCGCCGCGAACCAATCGACGATCTCCGCCCCTGTTGCCTTCCACACACCGGCATGAGAGCAGATATGGCTCAGCACCTCGTCGAGGTGCCGGATGCGCCAAGGCTGACCCATAATCCACGGGTGCAGATGCAGCACCATCAGCCGGCCGGATGTCGCACCGTCGGCATAAAGCCCGTCGAACCAGTCGCGCCACAGGAGGTTGGTCTCGTCGATCGTCCGCCTGCCGTGGAGATGGA
>DATLTH010000693.1:0-4727 GCA_035533695.1 Allostellaceae bacterium
GAAACTGCCGGGCACCGGGTCGCCGTCCGGCATATCGTGCGCGACGAATTCGCCGCGATCGCCGCGCAGCTCAAGGCATGGATCGCCGATCCCGAGATCGACGTGGTGATCGCCACCGGCGGCACCGGCGTCACCGGCCGCGACGTGACGCCGGAAGCCTTCCACAGCGTCTACGAAAAGGAGATCGCCGGCTTCGGCGAATTGTTCCGCTGGCTCAGCTACGCCAAGATCGGCACCTCGACGATCCAGAGCCGCGCCACCGCTGGGGTCGCCGGCGGCACCTACCTGTTCGCCCTGCCGGGCTCGCCCGGCGCCTGCCGCGACGCCTGGGAGGACATCCTCGTCCACCAGCTCGACAACCGCTTCCGCCCCTGCAACTTCGTCGAATTGATGCCGCGCCTGCAGGAACACCTGAAGGGCTGAAGCGTCAGAAACCGCGGCGCGGGGCGAGACGGCGGTAGGCGGCGCCGTCGTCGACATCGTCGAGGCGGGCGGCATAGCCGACCGACACCAGGTGCGGCAGATTGCCCCGCACATCGGCGAGCGCCTGCGGCCCCGACCAGCGCACCGGGCCGAACAGCGGCGGGAGGCGCGGCGAGCGGCGCGCTCCGACCAGCCAGAACCCGCCGTCATTCGCCGGGCCGATAACCAGATCGTGATGCCCGAGCAGGCGGAAGGCGTCGGCGATATGGCTGGCGGCGAGAGCGGGGATGTCGCTGCCGATCAACACCGCCGGGCCGGGCGGGCATCGGGCCAACGCCCGGCGCATGCGGATGCCGAGATCGCCTCCACCCTGCGGCGTGACCGGTATGCGGGATGGCCACAGCCGGGCGCGATGTCGGGCATGGTCCGGGGTCACCGCGAGCCGCAGACGCCAGCGTCCGTCATGCCCGAGGCGACGCACCAGCAGTCCCAGCATCGCCCGCTCGAAGCGCAATGCCGCGACATCGCCGATGTCGCGCGCCAGGCGCCGCTTGCCCGCCCCGAGCCGCGGCATGCGCACGAACAGGATCAGGTGCCGGGTCATCCGTAGAAGCGCGCGATATGCCGCGGTGCCACGCCGGCAAAATACAGCGACAGGCAGACGAGGTTGCGCAACGGCCGGCAGAGATAGCCGCCATTTCGATAGCGCCGCGCCGAGGAATAGAGCTTCACGCCGAGCGGCCGCAGCCGCCGGCGGCCGAGGCGGCATACCAGATCGACATCCTCCATCAGCGGCATCGCGGCGTAGCCGCCGAGGGCGTCGTACAGCGTCCGCGCGATCAGCAGCCCCTGGTCGCCATAGGGGAGCGCGAGTGCCCGGCAGCGCCACGCGACGATCCGCTCGAGACGCCGTGCCGCCGCGCCGGCCGCATCCAAGGCAAAGACAAAATAGCCGGCATGGGCGGCCGCCCCGGGGGTCGCGAGAAACCTCGCAACCGCGTCTTCCCAACCCCCCGCCGGGCGGCAATCGGCATGCAGAAACAACAGCCAATCCCCGGTGGCGGCACGGGCGCCGGCGGCGAGCTGGCTGCCGCGGCCGCGCGCCGCGACAACGATCCGCGCGCCGGAAGCGGCGGCGATCGCGCACGTGTCGTCGGCCGAGCCGCCATCGGCGACGATGATCTCGCGAACCAGGCGCGCGTTCGCCAGCGCGCCCAGCGTCGCGGGCAGCAATTCCGCGGCGTCGAGCGTTGGAATGACGACCGAGATCGAATTGTGTTCTTGCAATGTTCTCATCGGTGTGCACAATGCACCGCATGGATATGCCGGCCGCCGTCAAGCCGCGCAAGGGACGCGGCGCCGCCAGCAACGCGACCGGGCGCTTCGAGAGCGAGCAGCGGGTCGCGTTCGACGACGGCTGGGGCTC
The DNA here is from genome assembly GCA_035533695.1 of Allostellaceae bacterium. Taxonomy (GTDB): domain Bacteria; phylum Pseudomonadota; class Alphaproteobacteria; order ATCC43930; family CGMCC-115725; genus DATARH01. The sequence goes on from DATLTH010000693.1 coordinate 1,850, forward strand.
GGCCGAGGTTGAGCCGCCTCGCGTCGCCACGACGCTCGCGGTCGATGCAACGCGCACGATCATCGCCCGCAACGACTCGCCGGATATCGGCTTCGACCGCTCGATCAACCCTTACCGCGGCTGCGAGCACGGCTGCATCTATTGCTACGCGCGGCCAAGCCATGCCTATCTCGGCCTGTCGCCCGGCCTCGATTTCGAGACCCGCATCTTCTACAAGCCGCAGGCGGCGGCTCTGCTGCGGGCCGAATTGAGCAAGAAGGGCTACGCCTGCCGGCCGATCGCGCTCGGCAGCAACACCGACCCCTACCAGCCGGCCGAGCGGCGGCTCGGCATCACCCGCGCGATCCTCGACGTGCTGCGCGAATTCCGCCATCCGGTGACGATCGTCACCAAGGGGGCGCTCATTCAGCGCGACATCGATATTCTCGGCGACATGGCGCGCGACCGGCTCGCCGTCGTCACGGTGTCGGTGACGACGCTCGACCGCGATCTCGCCCGCCATATGGAGCCGCGCGCCGCGACGCCCGAACGCCGGCTCGAAACGATCGCCGCCCTGGCCGCCGCCGGGGTGCCGACCGGGGTCTTGGCGGCGCCGATGATCCCGGCATTGAACGACAGCGAAATGGAGGAGATCCTGGCGCGCGCCTACGACGCCGGTGCGCGCGTCGCCGGCTACACGCTGCTGCGCCTGCCGCTCGAGCTGAAGGCGCTGTTCAAGGAATGGCTCGAAGAGTACCGGCCGCAAAAAGCCGCGCACGTATTGTCGCTGGTCGCGCAATGCCACGGCGGCCGGATTTACGATTCCGCATGGTCGAAGCGGATGACCGGCGCCGGCCCCTATGCCGAGATGCTGGCGGCGCGCTTCGACCGCGCCTGTCGGCGGATCGGCTTTGCCCCGCGTTCCACCGGCTCGCTTGACACCACCCGCTTCCGTCCGCCGCCGCAAAAGGGCGATCAGCTCGCGCTGTTCTGATAGGCTGATGCCGCGGGGCAGGCTCGCGGCAGGGCGGAGGTCGGCGTGGCCAGGGAAAGGCGGCTCGAAGCGCGCGACGTCGAGGCAATCTTCCGGGAGTTCGCCGCGGTGATGAGCGAATTGCCGCCCGACACCGAGGCCGGCTGGCTCGACGCCGAGGGCGATTTGCGTCTGGCGCCCGACATCGGACGCAAGTTGCGCACCGCGCGCAATGTCCGCGACGTATTGCGGCAGATCCGGGCGTCCCAAGACGAACGGGAACCGTAATCACCCGGTCAGGCGATCCCGACCGCGATTATATTATCCACTTATTTTAATTCTCCGTCACCTCCGGGAATCCTTCCGAGGATGACCTGAGAAATATTGTAATCGCGGCGTTTGGTCGCGATCGACCAAGGCGGTTGTCCACATACGCGAGTATGCGGTAAGGATACCCCTCATCGTTGTGCGGCGGCCGTCGCGGCGCCGGATCGGCCTTGGCGAGAATGAATTGCCAGCGGGTTTTCGACGGCCGCGCACAATGGACAGCCGATATTTGCCTGCGGGTGATGTCACTTAATTCGGTGGTCTGAGGGCGACATGGCAAGAGCTCCGCGCGGACGGCGGGAAGGGTCGAAGGACGCTGCCGCGGCAATTCACCAGCCGACATTGGAGCGGACCGCCGCGCCGGCAGCCGGAGCGGTCGGCGCCGATCAGAGAGCGGGTCAGCCCGGGAACGCCGGGGAACCGGATCGCGGCGCCGCCATCTCCCGCGGCGCCGTCGCGGGCATGCCAACCGCTCGCGCGGATTTCGCTGTCGGCGCCGCCGTTGCCGCGGCGGAGAATGCGGCGCCGTTCGGCACGCCTGCGGCCGCCGATCAGCGGGCCGATCAGCCCGCCGCGGCGCACGCGCTGCGGGGGTATGTCGACGAGGCGAGCGCCGATCGGATCAAGGGATGGGTGTGGAACCCGCGACAGCCGCAAGCCCGGATCGAACTCGAACTGCTCGATGGCGAAGCTCGGCTGGCGCGGGTGGTGGCGAACCAGTATCGCTCGGATCTGCGCGACGCCGGGATCGGCGACGGCCGGTACGCTTTTGTCATCCCCCTGGGCGAGGCGCTGCTGCCCCAGGCGCGGCATGTTCTGCATCTGCGCTGGACCGAGACCGGCGCGGAACTGACCGGCGCGCCGATCGTCATCGAGCGCACCGCGGCGACGCCGCCCTCGGAACCGGCATTTTATGAGCCGGCCGTGGCCTACCGGCCGGCAATGCCGCCTGTCGTCGACGACAAGGCGCTGGACGCGGGGCGTCCGCAGATCGGTCTCGTTCGTCATGGGGCGGCCATCGCGGTCGCGCCGGATCGGCATAACGGCCCTTCCGGCGCCGCTGCGGCGCCGGAAGACGGCACCGTCGTCGAGATGCCGGACGGCCTGCAGGGCACGATCGACGCCGCCGACTGGACCGGGATCCGCGGCTGGATCTGGGACCCGCGGCAACCGCAGCGGCGGATCGCGCTCGAACTGCTGGATGGCGACACCCCGCTTGCGACGGTCGTGGCGAGCGATTACCGAAAAGACCTCGAACAGGCCGGGATCGGCGATGGAAGGCACGGTTTCGCCTTTTCGTTCAGCGAGACGCTGCTGCCGTACGCCCGTCACGTTCTGCATTTGCGGCCGGTCGGCTCGCCGGTCGAGGTTCCCTCGTTTCCGCGCGTGCTGACGCGCGAGCGGGCGGGGCTCGATCCAACGGTTCAATTCATCCTCGGCAACATCGTGGCCGATGCGGAGCGCGCGGAGCGGGTCGCGGATCTGGCGCCGATCATCACCACCTTGGTCAGCCTGCTGGATGCGACCTTGCTGCACTATTTCCGTCTCGTGGAACAGGACGCGGCGAACCCTGTCAATCTTCTTCGCTCGATGGAATTG
>DATLTH010000694.1:0-2543 GCA_035533695.1 Allostellaceae bacterium
TTCAGCATCTCACCGGCGGATGGATGGATCCCGGCTTTCGCCGGGACAACAATCTGGGGTCGCGCGCTACTCACGCCAGCGGCGGGCGGCTTCGTCGTCCTCGGCGCGCGTTGCGACCCAACGTTCGCCCGTTGGCGTCTCCTCGGCCTTCCAGAACGGCGCGTCGGTCTTCAGCCAGTCGATGAGGAAATGGCAGGCGGCGAGCGCCGCTTCGCGATGCGGCGAAGCGGTGGCGACGAGCACGATGCGGTCGCCCGGTTCGAGCCTGCCGTAGCGATGGATGATCAGCGACGCCGACAGCGGCCAGCGCCGGTTCGCCTCGGTCTCGATCTCGGCCAGTTTCTTTTCGGTCATGCCGGGGTAGTGCTCGAGGGTCAGGGCCGACACCCGCTCGGGGCCGCCCCCCGGACCGCCCCCTGGCCCGACAATATCGCGCACCAGTCCGATAAAGCTGGCGACGCCGCCGACACTGTGGTCGCCGGCGGCGAGAAGGTCGAGCTCGCGGCCGACGTCGAAATCCTCGCGCTGCACCCGGATCATGGCCGTCTCCTTTGGGCTCAGCCCCCGGTCACCGGCGGAAACAGGGCCACTTCGTCGCCGTCGCGGACCGGGTGGTCGAGCCCGACATAGTCCTGATTGACCGCGACCCGGACCACCGACAGGTCGCGCAACGCTTCGGCATGGCGCGGCCCGCGCCGGCGCAGCCAGTCGAGCAGCCCGGCGACATCGCGCACCCCGTCCGGCAGCGCCAATTCCTCCTCGGCCTGCCCGATGCGCGCGCGCAGCCAGGCGAAATAGAGGAGCTTCATCGGCCTGCTCCCTTAGCCCCTCTCCGCCCTTCAGGGGGGAGAGGGAGGGGCCCATCGCGGAGCGCTGGGAGGGTGAGGTGGGTGTCGGCGAGCGCCCTGGAACCCGCCCCCTCACCCCAACCCTCTCCCCCGATGGGGGAGAGGGGGATGATAGACGTTCGGTCGGTCACCCGAACACCTCGGAGAAGGGCACGAAATCCACGATCATCCCCGGAGCGATGTCGCTGAGGCCCTCGCCGAGCACGGCAAACCCGTCCGATTGCACGATCGACGACAGAATGCCGGCGCCGTCCTTCTTGTAGCGGTGGGCGATGGCGGCATTGCCGTCGCGCGCGAGGCTGGCGCGCAGGTATTCGCGGCGCCCCGGCTTCTTGCGATAGGTAAAGCCGGCTTCCACCGGAAAGCCGAGCGGCGGGGTCATTGTTGCGCCGCCGAGGCGCAGGATCAGCGGCCGGGCGAGGATGGCGAAGGTCAGCGCTGCCGCGACCGGGTTGCCCGGCAGGCCGATCAGCGGCACGCCCCCACCTTGACTTGATCTAATCTGGCCGAGCGCGACCGGCCGTCCCGGCTTGATCGCGAGCCGCCAGAAATCGAGGCGTCCGAGCTTTTCGATCGCGGCGCGGACATGGTCCTCTTCGCCCGTCGACACCCCGCCCGAGGTCACGATCAAATCATGCCCGGCTGCCGCCTCGGCAAGCGTATCGGCAAGGCCGGAAGCGCGGTCCGGATGAATCCCGAGATCGCTGACGCTGCAGCCGAGGCCGCGCAGCAAGGCCGCCAGCATGACCCGGTTGGCGTCAAAGATCATCCCCGGCTGCAACCCCGTACCGGGCTCGCACACTTCGTCGCCGGTCGATAAGAGCGCCGCGCGCAATGGCCGGAACACCGGCAGCGATGTGTGGCCGAGCGCCGCCAGGAGGCCGAGATCGGCCGGCTTCAGCCGCCGCCCGGCCGGCACCGCCAGCCCGCCCCGGGCGACGTCTTCGCCGGCGTGGCGGCGATTGGCGCCCTCTTTGATGCCGGGCTTGAGGCGCACGCGTCCGTCCTCGACGACGCAATCCTCTTGCATCATCACCGTGTCGGCACCCTCGGGCATCGCTGCGCCGGTGAAGATGCGGATCGCCTCGCCGCGCGCCACCCCGCGGCCGAGCGGATGGCCGGCGGCGGCGCGGCCGGTGATCGGCAGCAAGGTCTCAGCGTCGGAACGCAGGTCGGCGTGGATGACGGCATAGCCGTCGACCGCGCTGTTGGCGTGCGGCGGCAGGTCGAAGGGGGCGATGCGGTCGGCGGCGAGGATGCGGCCCGCCGCCTCGGCCAGCGGCACTGCTTCGATCTCGACGATCGGCGCGGTTCGCGCCGCGATCAGCGCCAATGCCGCATCGACGCCGAGCAATTCTCCGCCGAAGGCAAAGCAGTCGTCGCTCAGCTGCGCCATGGTTTGCGCCCGAGATGGTCTTGCATGAAGCCGGCGATCGCGCCCGGATCGCCGAGCGGCAGCAGCGGGATCGGCGCCGTCAGCGGTTCGTCCGCGGCGATCGCCACGACGTGCGGATCGTCGGGATAGAGCAGCTTCTTGCCGAGCGAGGGGCGGTGCACCTCGATTTTCGGGTGCGGGTGGCGCTTCCAGCCCTCGACGAGCAGCAGATCGACCGGCCGCATGCGCTCCACCAGTTCTTCGAGCGTCGGCTCCGGCCTGCCGCGCAACTCGTGCATCAAGGCCCAGCGCCTGGACGA
>DATLTH010000695.1:0-2436 GCA_035533695.1 Allostellaceae bacterium
CGACGTGAAGAATTTCGGCGACATGGTGCAAAAGGCGATCCGCATCGCGCATGGCGAAGGCATCGCCGATCTCGGCCAGCGCGTCGTCATCACCGCCGGGGTCCCCTTCGGCACTCCCGGCTCGACCAACGTCCTGCGCATCGCCTGGATCGACCGGTGACCGGCGCTGTGCCAAGGTAGCGAGATGAGCAGCGATCGCGACATCGCCGCGCTGGCCCGCCTGATCGAGGCGGCGCGCCGCGCGGTCGTGTTCACCGGCGCCGGGATCAGCACCGAGTCGGGCATCCCCGATTTTCGCAGCCCGGGCGGCACCTGGACGCAGATGGTGCCGATTTATTTCGACGATTTTCTCGCCTCCGAGGAGGCGCGGCGCGAGACCTGGCGGCGGCGCTTTGCGATGGAGGACGCGTTCGGCATGGCGCGGCCCAATCGCGGCCACCGCGCGGTCGCCGAACTGGTGCGGCGCGGCACCGTGTCGTCGGTGATCACCCAGAACATCGACGGATTGCACCAGGAATCGGGCGTGCCGTCCGAGCGGGTCATCGAACTGCATGGCAACACGACCTACGCGACCTGTCTCGATTGCGGCACCCGGCATGAGCTGGGCGACATTCGCACGGCCTTCGAGCGTGACGAGAAGGCGCCGCGCTGCGTGCGCTGCAAGGGCTTCGTCAAGACCGCGACGATCTCGTTCGGCCAGGCGATGCCGCAAGCCGAAATGCGCCGGGCGGAGAGCGAGACCCTCGCCGCCGATCTGTTCATCGTGCTCGGTTCGTCACTGGTGGTCTATCCGGCCGCCGGTTTTCCCGAGCTGGCGAAGCGCAACGGGGCGGCGTTGGCGATCGTCAACCGCGAGCCGACCGGCCTCGACCGGATCGCCGACCTGGTGCTGAACCGCGCGATCGGCGACACGCTCGGCGCCGCCGTCGGCGTGGAGTAGAGGGATGGCATACGGCTTCGACCGCTTCCTCGTGACCCATACCGGCAGCCTGCCGCGCCCCGACGCGCTGATCCGGGCGATGTTCGCCAAGGAGGAAGGGGTGCCGGTCGACCCTGCGGCGCTGGCGGCGCAGATCCGCGCCGCCGTCGCCGATGGGGTGCAAAAGCAGATCGCCGCCGGCGTCGATCTGGTCAACGACGGCGAAATGTCGAAGCCGAGCTATGCGACCTACGTCAAGGATCGGCTCACCGGTTTCGACGGCACCAGCAACATTTTCGTCTATGGCGATCTCGCGGACTTCCCCAACCTCGAAAAGCGGGTGTTCGGCGATCCCGGCCGCTCGCGCCGCCGCACCCCCGCCTGCACCGGCCCGATCGGGGTCGGCGATCCCGCCGCGCCGCTCGCCGATGTCGCCAACCTGAAAGCGGCCCTCACCCTCTCCGGGGCGGGGAACGCCGGCGCCTTTCTCAGCGCCGCTTCGCCGGGGGTCATCTCGCTGTTCTTCCGCAACGACCACTACCCGACCCCGGAGGCCTACCTGTTCGCGATCGCCGAGGCGATGCGCGGCGAGTACGAGGCGATCGCGGCGGCCGGGATCACCGTGCAGATCGACTGCCCCGATCTGGCGATGGGAAGGCATATCCAGTACGCCGACCTGTCGGTCGCGGAATTCCGCAAGCGCGCCCGGCTGCATGTCGAGGCATTGAACCATGCGCTCGCCGCGATCCCGCCGGAGCGTGTGCGCCTCCATCTGTGCTGGGGCAATTACGAAGGCCCGCACCACCACGATTTGCCGCTCGCCGAGATCATCGACATCGCCTTCGCCGCGCGCGCCGCGACGCTCTCGTTCGAAGCTGCCAACCCGCGCCACGCGCATGAATGGACCTTGTTCGAGCGGGTCAAACTGCCGGAAGGCAAGACGATCATCCCCGGCGTCATCGAGTCGAAATCGAACTTTATCGAGCACCCCGAACTGGTCGCCCAGCGCATCGCCCGCTACGCCAACCTCGTCGGCCGCGACAACGTCATCGCCGGCAGCGATTGCGGCTTCGGCACCTGGGTCGGCCAGGCCGCCGTCGACCCCGACGTGGTGTGGGCCAAGCTCGCAGCAATGGCCGAAGGCGCAAGGCTGGCGACAAAGCAATTCTGGGGCGGCTGATCACGGCGTCGCGCCCGGCCGGCGCAATTTCGTAAACTGTCACCGTAGCCGAATTTCATCCGATCCTCCCGGCTCTCACCTGCTTACCCTGATAAAACAGGGAATCTACAGGCGCGCCCGACTCCGGTTGCGGATCGCCGCACCCCGGCGCCGATCCGGATTACGCCGCACCATATCTCGCGATTGCGGCGATTTTAGCGGTAGCGGCCGTTGGGGCGTCGTCCTAGAGGTCAAAATCCGACGTTTGGTACCCGAAAATTCGCGTCATTCCGGGGCGCTGCGCAGCGGCGAGCCCGGAACCCATGAACACCGGCCTCTGGTATATGGGTTCCGGGTT
>DATLTH010000696.1:0-3056 GCA_035533695.1 Allostellaceae bacterium
GAGAAAGGCGATCTGGGTCGCGGTCTCCTTGATCAGCAGAATCTCCTTGTCGTGCATCGCGGTCGGAAACTCGGCGAAAAAGCCCTCGATGCCGAACTCGGGGGGCAATTCCCGGTCCTTGCTCGCGTTGAACGGCTCGTAGATCGCTTCGATGCCCGAATGCACGCCCAAGACCGAGCACAAGAGCGTCGTGCCGGAGCGGGCCAGTCCGGCCAGGGCGAGAACCCGGCGCAGCCGCGGCCCGTCATACGCAAACGCCTGGCTCGGCAGGCGAGGGGCGGTCTTGCCCGCTTCCCGCTTCAGCGCCGACATCGCAAAGACGCCGGGCACCGGCATCGAGACGACGCCAAATGTGCTCGACAGGATCAGCGTCATTTTCGCGTCGTCGAACCCGGCCGCGCGGGCCATGTCGAGAACGTCCCAGCCGGGCACGAGGAAAACCAGCGAGCCTTCCGAGGGGCGCAGCGGGTTGCCGTGATATTCGGGCGGGGCGTGGTGAACGATTTGCCCCTCGGCGTCGAGCGAGGCGCGGCATTGCGTCGTCGCGGCCCCGGCGTTGAACGGAAAGGTCGACACCATGATGCCGCCGGGCCGCAATATCCGGGCGATTTCGCCGAGCGCGCGCCGCAGGTCCGGTACGTGTTCGAGTACATCGCCGCTGTAGAACAGGTCGAACGCAGCGTCGGGAAACGCCGCGTTCATCAAATCGAGATGCGGGATCGGGTAGTGCCGCTCGATTTCTTCCTCGGTCGGGAGGTATTCCGCGCCCAAAAAATGCGGAAACGCGCCGCGCAGGATGGCGGCCGCCGGGGTGATCGCCTCGGCCGCGAGGATTTTCGGGCGGTGGCGGCGCGGCGGCATCAGTGAGCGGCGGGCGAGGTCGAGGGCGAAGAGGCCGCCGCGCTTGCGGCTGTTCATTCCCGCGGCCGAGACCGACTCGCGAAGGTTGGCCGGATTTATCGCAATCGCCCGCGGCGGACGCCGCGCCATGTGGACCGGTTCGGCGATGCCGCGGCGCATGACGTCGTCAAGGATAGACGTCCGCCATTTCTCGAAATCCCCGCGATGCTGCTCCAGCCAGGTGTCCCATTCCTCCTGGGACCTGAAGTCAACGCGGAGTTCCAGCATGAACAATCCCGGCGGTATTGCATAAGAACGGGCGGGGTCAGCGCGCCCGTACCGCGCCCATAAAGTAGCCGATCAGAACGGGATTTCGTCGTCGAGGTCGTTGGCGGTGCCGCGGCCGCGGCCGCCCGCGCCGCCCATACCGCCGCCGGGGCCGCCGCCGGTTGGCGCGGCGGCGCGCGGCGGGGCGTTGTAATTGCCGCCGTAGCCCTCATCGAAATCGCCGCCGCCTTCGCTCGTCCCGCCGCCCGAACCGCGCGCGCCCCCGGCGCCCCCGGCGCCGTCCAGCATCGTCAATTCGCCGCGGAAGCGCTGCAACACAACTTCGGTCGAGTAGCGCTCCTGGCCCTGCTGGTCGGTCCATTTGCGCGTCTGCAGCGCGCCCTCGACATAGATTTTCGCCCCCTTGCGCAGGTATTTTTCGGCGATCGTGACGAGGTTCTCGTTGAAGATCACGACGCGGTGCCATTCGGTGCGCTCCTTGCGCTCGCCCGACACGCGGTCGCGCCAGCTCTCGCTGGTCGCCAGGTTCAGATTGGCGATGCGCGTGCCGTCGTTGGTCGAACGAATTTCCGGGTCGCGGCCGAGATTGCCGACGAGGATCACCTTGTTGACGCTGCCTGCCATGGGGTCACCCAGTGCTGCGGAGGGCGGAGGCCGCCATTCTACCAAGTTCCGGCAATGTTCCTACCCGAATCTTCGGCAATTTTCGGGTAGAAACAGCGGCGGAGCCGGCGGCAGAGAGGAGCATAGCATGGCGAACGCATTGAGAGAGAGGCTTGCCGCCGGCGGGCTCGTCACCGCGATGGCGGCGCACAATCCGTTGTCGGCGCGGCTGGCCGAGGAGGCCGGGTTCGATGCGCTGTGGGCGAGCGGCTTCGAATTGTCGGCCGCCTACGGGGTGCCCGACGCGAGCCTCCTGTCGTTCACGACGCATCTCGACATGACCCGGGCGATGATCGAGCAGACGGGCATCCCGCTGATCGCCGATCTCGACACCGGCTACGGCAACGCGATCAATGCCGGGCATGTCGTCGGCGCCTATGCGCGGGCCGGCGCGGCGGCGGTCGTCATCGAGGACAAGACCTTTCCGAAGGACACCAGCCTCCTGCCCGGCGCCCGCCAGGAATTGGTGCGGATCGAGGAGTTCCAGGGCAAGATCAACGCCGCTCGCGATGCCGGGGCGGCATCGGGCCTCGTCGTCATCGCCCGCACCGAGGCCTTGATCGCCGATCTCGGCATCGAGGAGGCATTGCGGCGCGGCATCGCCTATGCCGAAGCCGGCGCCGACCTGCTGCTGATCCATTCCAGGCGCAAGACGCCGGACGAGATCGTCGCCTTCACCGGGCGCTGGCCCGGCCGGGTCCCGCTGGTCATCGTGCCGACCGCCTATCCCGATCTGACCGAAGCGAAAATCCGCGCGCTCGGCAAGATCGCTATCGTGATCTACGCCAACCACGCGGTGCGCGCCGCGGTCGGCGCGATGCGCGAGGTGTTCGCCGCGATCCGCCGCGACGGTGGGATTCACCAGGTCGACAAGCGCATCGCCTCCGTTGAGGACATCTTTGAACTGCAGCGGGTCGCCGCGATGAAAGAGGCCGAGAAGAAATATCTGCGGTAACGCTCGCGCCTCAGCTGCGCAATGCGACGCACGCCCCGCCGACCGAGCGGATGCGCCGGCACAAGGCATCGGCGATGGCGCGCGACGCGGCCGGCAGACGCACCTGATAGAACCGTTTGGTGCCTCGGCTGCGCAAGAGGCGCCCGATGATCATCGGCTGCTCGTCGCCGATGACGCGGGCATAGCGCACGCGGGCGCGCTCGAACGCGGCCAGGGCGCGCGCCTTCGAGAAATTGCCGGCGAGCTGCACGCCCCACGGCGCCAGCGGGGCAAACCCCATGCCGCCGTTGCCATCGCCATAATCGCGGCG
>DATLTH010000697.1:0-13873 GCA_035533695.1 Allostellaceae bacterium
CCGCGCTCGACCTGAAAAAGCTCGGCGTGCCGGCCGCGGTGGCGCGTTCCGACGACATCAGCCTCGTGCGCATCGCCGCGCTTGCCGGGCTGGTCGGCTGGACGACGGCGGCGCGGCTGGTGCGCGGCGCGACGCTGGTCACCCGCAACCGCGATTTCGTGCGCGCCGCGCGCAGCCTCGGGGCGGGCGTGCCGCACATCCTGTGGACGCACATCCTGCCCAACGTGCTGGCCCCGCTGGTCGTCGCGACGACGCTCTCCGTCGGCGATGTGATTCTTCTCGAATCGGTGCTGAGCTTTCTCGGCCTCGGCATCCAGCCGCCGCTCGCCAGCTGGGGGACGATGCTGAGCAACGCGCAGGAACTGATGTCCGCCGCTCCGCTGCTCGCGATCTACCCGGGGCTGATGATTTTCCTGACCGTCATCGCCTGCAACCTCTTGGGCGACGCCTTGCAACAGCGCCTCGACCGCCGCGCCGCGGGGCGCGCGTGAGGCGCCCCTATGGGTGCGCGCCCGGCAGCAGCTTCAACAGCGCGACAATCGCGGCGACTTGCGCGAAGCCGATACCAAGAACCCACTTGATCAATTCGGTCTTCATTTCTGCTATTTCGCGCCTAACGTTTGCAAATTCGAGTTTCATCTCGTTTCGCAAACCCGCAAGCTCACCGTTCGTCGCCATCTCTGCCCGCAGAGCGGCAAGGTCCGCTTTGGTCGCCAAATCCGACAGGTCGACCTGCTGCACCCGGCGAGGGCCGACGTCAGTGCTTCGGCCTGCGCGTCGGTGAACCCGGCAGCGGTCAGATCCTTGACCGTCTGACTGGTATCGAGCGCGGTGATGGTCATGACGTCTATGTTGCCTCAATCTCCGCGTTTTTCCAGAGCGGTCTCGGCGAGGCGCGCCCAGTAGCTGGCGCCCAATGCCAGGATCTCGTCGTTGAAGTCGTAATGCGGGTTGTGCAGCATCGCCTGGCCCGCGCCGGCGCCGTTGCCGATCCAGATGTAGGCGCCGGGCTTCCTTTCGAGAAACCAGGCGAAATCCTCGGCGCCCATGCTCGGCAGCAGGTCGTGCCGGACATTGTCCCCGCCGACCAGCGAGGCGGCGATGTCGGCCGCGAACGCGGTCTCCGCCAGGCTGTTGACGGTCGGCGGATAGCGGCGCTCGTAATGTACCCTCGCCGTGGCGCCGAGCGCGGCGCAGACGCCGTCCGCGACGCGGCGGATCGCCGGCTCCAGCGCATCGCGCACCGCCGGATCGAACGACCTCGTGGTGCCGCGCAACACGACATCGTCGGGGATCACGTTCCACGTATCGCCGCCATGGATCTGCGTGACGCTGACCACCGCGCCGTCGAGCGGGTGGATGTTGCGGCTGGCGATCGTCTGCAATCCGGTGACGATCTGCGCCGCGACGACGATCGGATCGATGCCGAGATGCGGCATCGCCGCATGGGCGCCGCGGCCGGTGATCGCGATCTCGAAAATGTCGAACGCTGCCATCATCGGCCCCGGCCGGATCGCGAACTGCCCTTCCGGCAGGCCCGGCCAGTTGTGCATGCCGTAGATCGCCTCGACGGAATAGCGATCGAGCACGCCCTCCTCGACCATCACCCGGGCACCGCCCTCGTTTTCCTCGGCCGGCTGGAAGATGAAGTGCACCGTGCCGGCGAAATTGCGCGTCTCGGCGAGGTATCTGGCGGCGCCGAGCAGCATCGCGGTATGGCCGTCATGGCCGCAGGCGTGCATGCGCCCCTCATTCTGCGAGGCGTGCGGGACGCCGGTCTTCTCGTGGACGGGCAGCGCATCCATGTCGGCGCGCAAGGCGATCGCCCGGCCTCGTCCCGGCCTCGATCCGGCCAATGTGCCGATGATTCCGGTTTTGGCGACGCCGCGCTCGACGGCGATGCCAAACGATTCGAGCAGCTGGGCGACGATCGCGGCGGTACGGGTTTCCTCGAAGGCGGTTTCTGGATGGGCGTGAAGATCGCGCCGCCACGCCTTCATGTCGGCCTGGAAGTCGGCAATGCGATTGATCACCGGCATCGTGCGTCTCCTAAACCACCCCGCGCTCCCGCAACCCGGCGACGTCGCGATCGCTGTATCCGAGGTCGCGCAGGATCGCGTCGGTATGCTCGCCGGCTTCCGGGCTGGCGGTGCGCAGCCGGCTCGGGGTGCGGCTCAAGGTGACCGCCTGGCCGACCAGTTCGAGACGCCCCAGGGTGTCGTGCTCGACGGCCTGCGCGATCCCGAGATGCTTGACCTGCGGATCGGCGAATACCTGATCGACGCTGTAGATCGGCCCGGCCGGCACTCCGGCGGCGTTGAAGCGCTCGATCCATTCGGCGCTGTCGCGGGTTTGGGTGACCGCCTCGATCGCGGCGTTGAGCGCCTGGCGGTTTTTCGAGCGGTCGCGGCCGCCCTTGTAATCCGGGTGATCGGCCAGCGCCGGCATGTCGAGCGCCCGGCACAGCCGGCCGAAAATCTCATCGCCCGCGGAGGCGATGTTGATGTGGCCGTCCTTCGTTTTGAAGACGCCGGTCGGGATGCTGGTCGGATGGTCGTTGCCGGCCTGTTCCGGCACCTCATGGGCGATCAGCCAGCGCGCCGCCTGGAAATCGAGCATCGCGATCTGCGCCGCCAGCAGCGAGCTTTCGACCCACTGCCCCTCGCCCGACACCTCGCGCTCGAGCAATGCCACGAGGATGCCCATCGCCGTGAACACGCCGGCCGACAAATCCGCGATCGGGATGCCGACCCGCACCGGCCCCTGTCCGGGCAGGCCGGTGATCGACATGAGGCCGCCCATGCCCTGGGCGATCTGGTCGAAGCCGGGCCGGTCGCGGTATGGCCCGCTCTGGCCGAACCCCGAGATGCTGGCGTAAACCAGCCGCGGGTTGAGCGGCTTCAGCGCCTCATAATCGATGCGAAGCCGGGTTTTGACGTCGGGCCGGTAGTTCTCGACCAGCACGTCCGCCTGGCATACCAGCTGGCGAAAGATCTCGATGCCCTCCGGCATCTTCAGGTCGAGCGTCAGGCTGCGCTTGTTGCGATGCAGGTTCTGGAAATCGGGGCCGTGGCGCGGCCCGCCCATCGCTTCGCCCGGACCCGGCGGCGCCTCGATCTTGATCACCGCGGCGCCCCAATCGGCAAGCTGGCGCACCGCGGTCGGGCCGGCGCGGACCCGGGTCAGATCGAGCACCGTGAAGCGGGACAGCGGCATCGGCGGGGAATCGGGCATGGCAACCGGTTGTGTTGCGATCGGGCGGCTGATCCTAATGCCGCACGCCGCTTGACGGAAGCGGCCGGCTGCGGCGTCCATAAATAAAACCGCCGCGCAGAGCGCGGCGGTGGAAGGCTGCCGGGGCCTGTCGTTGGCCCCGGCTCGCTTGAACGATGACCGCTTACGGGAAGAGGATCTCGACCCGGCGGTTTTGCGGCTCGCGCACGCCGTTGGCGGTCGGCACACGGTTGTCGTTCTCGCCGCGGCCACTGACCGCCATCGCCTGACGGGGCACACCCAGCCGCACCAGAGCGTTGGCGACATTGTTGGCACGCCGCTCGGACAGCCGCTGGTTGTAGCCCGCGGATCCCGACCGGTCGGTGTAGCCGGTGACCTGGATCGTGACCGGCGCGCCGCTGTGGAACGCATTGGCCGCCTGCTGCACGATCTGCATGCCTTCCGGCGTAATCGTGTCGCGGTCCCAATCGAAGAACACAAGGAACACCTTGCGCATGACCGGCGGCGGGGCCGGCGGCATCGGCGGGGCCATAACCGGCGGTGGCGGGGCGCCAAACCGCAGGCTCAAGCTCGCCAGGATGCTATGCGTCTGGTAGCCGGACAAGTACGACGCGTTGGCCCCCTTGAACTTGGTCTGGAACGTCGGATCGGTCGTGCCCAGGAAGCGGTAGTCAAGGTCGAACGCCAGGGACGGGTTGATGTTGTACCGCACCCCCGCGATCGCCTGATAGCCGAATTCCCACTGGTCGTTACTGGCCACCGTGCCGTAAGCCGGGGTGCTCCAGCCGTCATGCAGGTCGACCGCGCCGATGCCCGCACCGATATGCGGGGTCGCCGCCCAGCCCAGGTTGAAATCGTAAATCGCGTTGCTCATCAACGCGTAGGCGGTCCGATCTCCGCTTGCATGGAAGTGTGCCGGGTCGCCCGGGAAAGGAACACGGGTTCCGCCGGTGATGCCGTTCTGCTGGTAACGGAATTCTTCTTCGAAGCGCCACGGTCCCCACTCGTAACCGCCGCGGACGCCGACATTGAACCCGGTGTCAAAATTCAGCGAATGGACTCCTACGCCCGCGCTCCCGGTTTGCGGGCTCTCGAGGTCGGTCCAGCCGCCCTCGCCACCGAAATACCAGGCACCCGGCGTACCAGGTGCGGGCATCAATTGCGCCTGCGCGTTCGCCCAACTCAACGCCGCGGCGAGCGCGATACCGGCGCCAAGCAGCAAGCGATTTCTCATTCCCCTACCTCCGGCCGCAAATACGCGTAAACGGGTGGTTCTTTCCACCGCCACGCCAATGTTTACCATCCACCTTTGCGATGGCAACCGGTTTTTAGCTCGCCAAGCCCGACAATCGGGTTCGTGGAGCAGAACGCGGCGAGGCGATACATTCGTGCAACAGGTTGCCCGTAAACTGGCGGATTTGCGCTCTGCCGCCCGAGATATTTGTGCAACATCCAACCGATATTGACGCGATTCCCGCTGGATTCGGAACCAAATTCTTCCGGCAAGAGCTGCTGCCGCGTCGCCGCCGGTCGTGCGCTTACCGGCGCGGGGACGATGCTGGCGTAGATTCTACCACCGGTGAAAGGCCGAGCGGAACCAGGGCGACGAATCGGTCGCCGGCGCCGCAGCAGCGCGGTTCGCCGTCGAAACCGGCTCAACCCAGGGTCAGCAGCGTCGCGTTGCCGCCGGCCGCAGTGGTGTCGATCGAAACGGTCCGCTCGGTGGCGAAGCGATGCAGATAGCGCGGTCCGCCGGCCTTCGGCCCGGTGCCGCTGAGCCGCTCGCCGCCGAACGGCTGGGCGCCGACGACGGCGCCGATCATGTTGCGGTTGACGTAGCTGTTGCCGACGCCAAGCCGGCCGAGGATATGGCGAGCCGTGTCGTCGATTCGGCTGTGGATGCCGAGGGTCAGCGCATAACCGGTTGCGGCGATCTCGTCGAGTGCCGCGTCGAGCCGCCCGGCTGGCCAACGAACGACGTGCAGGATCGGGCCGAACACCTCGCGGTCGAGCCGCGCCGCCGAATCGATCTCGACGGCGTGCGGCGCGAAGAAGGTGCCGTGCCCGGTGCCGGGCGGCAGGCCGCATTCGTACAGCAATCGTCCGTCGCGCGTCATCCGCGCGGCGTGACCCTGCAAGGCGCGTTGCGCCTCCGCGTCGATCAGCGGGCCGATATCGGTCGCGAGCAATCCGGGATCGCCGATTCGCAATTCGGCCATCGCCCCGGCCAGCATCGCCAGAACCCGTTCGGCGATGTCTTCCTGGAGGTACAACAGGCGCAGAGCGGAACAGCGCTGGCCGGCACTGTCGAAGGCCGACGTCAAGACGTCGCCGACGACCTGCTCGGGCAATGCCGACGAATCGACGATCATCGCGTTCTGCCCGCCGGTTTCGGCGATCAGCGGCACGATCGGCCCGGGGCGCCGGGCGAGCGCGAGGTTGATCGCGCGCGCCGTTTCGGTCGAGCCGGTAAAGGCGATGCCGGCGATGCGCGGGTCGGCAACGAGCGCGCCGCCGACCGTCTCGCCCGGACCCGGCAGCAGGTGCAGAACATCACCGGGAATGCCGGCCGCCAGCAGATGGCGCAGCGCGGCCGCGGCGACCAGTGGGGTCTGCTCGGCGGGCTTGGCGATGACGGCGTTGCCGGCGGCGAGCGCCGCCGCAATCTGCCCGGTGAAAATCGCCAGCGGAAAATTCCACGGCGAAATGCAGGCAAAAACGCCGCGGCCGTGCAAGGCGATCTCGTTGCGCTCGCCGGTCGGGCCGGGGAGCGCCTCGGGCACGGCAAAATCGATGCGGGCGCGGGCGGCATAGTAGCGCAGCAAATCGCAGGCTTCGCGCACCTCCGACAACGCGGCCGGGATTGTCCTTCCGCCCTCGCGGATGATCAGCGCCATCAGTTCGGCGCGGTGGCGCTCGTAGAGGTCGGCGGCGCGCTCCAGCGCGGCGGCGCGCGCGCCGGCCGGAATCGCCTCCCAGGCGGGAGCGGCGCGGGCGGCGCGGGCGAGCGCCGCGTCGATCGCGTCCGGTTCGGCGTTCGCGACGGTGCCGATCGCGCGCCGCCGGTCGCTCGGATCGAAGACCGCGCCGCCCGCCCCGGCATGCTCGATCCCGCCGACGATCGGCGCGGCGTGCCACGGCCGCCGCATGGCTTCGGCCAGCTCGCCGCGCAATTCGCCCAGCGCGCGCGGGTCGGCGAGGTCGAGGCCCGCCGCGTTCTGCCGCAACGGTTGGAACAGGTCGCGCGGCAGCGGGATCTTCGGATGCGGCTTGACCCTCAGGCCGGCGAGCTGGCTGATGGGGTCGGCAACGATGTCGTCGAGCGGCGCCCGCTCGTCGACGATGCGGTTGACGAACGAGGTGTTGGCGCCGTTTTCCAAGAGCCGCCGCACCAGATAGGCGAGCAGGTGCTCGTGGCTGCCGACCGGCGCGTAGACCCGGCACGGCCGGTCCAGCTTTTGCGGTCCGACCACCTCGGCGTAAAGCGCCTCGCCCATGCCGTGCAGGCGCTGGAATTCCCAGTCCGCGCGCTTGCCGCCGAGTTCGAGCAATGCGGCGAGCGTCTGCGCGTTGTGCGTCGCGAATTGCGGGTAGAAGACGTCACCGGCGGCAAATACCCGCCTGGCGCAGGCGAGGTAGGAGACGTCGGTCGCAACCTTGCGGGTGTACACCGGATACGAATCGAGACCGCGCTCCTGCGCGCGCTTGATTTCGCTGTCCCAGTAGGCGCCTTTGACCAGCCGCAGCATCAGCCGGCGCCGTGCCCGGCCGGCCAGATCGGCCAGCCAGTCGACGACCGCGCAGGCCCGCTTCTGATAGGCCTGGACGGCGAGGCCGAGCCCGTTCCAGCCGTTGAGATCGGGCGCCAATGCTAGGGCCTCGACAAGATCGAGCGAGAGTTCGAGCCGGTCGGCTTCCTCGGCATCGATGGTAAAGCCGATGCCGGCATTGCGGGCATCGCATGCCAGAGCGAGCAATGACGGCAACAATTCGCGCATGACCCGCTCGCGCTGCGCCGTCTCGTAGCGCGGGTGCAATGCCGAAAGTTTAACGGAGATTCCGGGCGCGCTGTCGATGGGCCGGCCGGACGCCGCCTTGCCGAGTGCGCCGATCGCCCGCTCGTAGGCGGCGCGGTAATGCGCGGCGTCTTGCATCGTGCGCGCCGCCTCGCCGAGCATGTCGTAGGAGTGCCGATAGCCGTGCCGCTCGGCATTTTCCGCGCGCGCCAGCGCCTCCTCGATCGTGCGGCCCATGATGAACTGGTCGGCGAGGATGCGCATCGCCGCGGTCACCGCCTGGCGCCACACCGGCTCGCTCGACCGCGCAACGAGGCGGCGCAGGGCGCTGGCGAGGTCGGCTTCGCCCCCCGGCCCAACATGATCCGGGCGCAGCAGCCGGCCGGTCAGCATCAGGGCCCAGGTCGAGGCGTTGACGAACAAGGAGGCGGAATGGCCGAGGTGACGGTGCCAGTCGGCCGCGGCGATCTTGTCGCGGATCAGCCGGTCGACGGTCTCGGCGTCGGGGATGCGCAACAACGCCTCGGCGAGGCACATCAGCGCGACGCCCTCGGGCGAGGACAGCGCGTATTCCTGCAGGAACGCGTCGAGCCCGCCCTTGCCGAGGCGCTCATTGCGGACCGCGATCACGAGGCGGCGCGCGGTCGCGGCGATGCGGTCGAGCGCAGCGGCCGGGATGTCAGCGGCGGCGAGAATTTGCGCATCGGCGGCGCTCTCGTCGAGGCGGTGCGCGTCGCGGATCGCCGCCCTGAGCGGAGTTTCGGGCGGTGGCGGTTCGGCGAAGACAAAATCCATGGATCAAGAACTGGGCGGCGACCGGCGTGTTGCCAAGCTAGCGGAAATCGCGGCTGGCAACCACGAGAGCGGAGCGGCCGCGGTCGGCGGGAAGGCGAGGCCGGGCGGGCGGCGGCGCGGCCGAGGAGCTGTCGTCGCCGGTGCGGTCGCGCAAGGTGTTGAGGCGCGGGGTCCAGTCCTGCAGGTCCTCCGCGACGAGATGGATGACGCTTTCCTCGCGCTGCAAACGGCCGCGGCAATAGAGCATTGTGGCGCCGAGCGCGGCGCGGCGAAAGCGCTCCAACACGGCCGGCCAGACGATCAGGTTGGCGATGCCGGTCTCGTCCTCGAGAGTGATGAAGACGACGCCGCCCGCGCTGCCCGGGCGCTGGCGGATCAGCACGAGCCCGGCGATCGCGAGGCGCCTGCCGACCGGCAGTGTCGCCAGATCGGCGGCGCGGACGAGGCCGCCCTGCGCCAGTTCGGCGCGCAGGAAGGCGAGCGGGTGGCGCTTTATCGTCAGGCCGGTCGCCCTGTAATCCTCGACGACATGCTCGCCCAACGGCATCGGCGGCAACAGCGCGGCAGCGCGGGTTTCGCTTTCTCCAACATCGTCATTCCGGGGCGGCCCGCGGGGCCGAACCCGGAAGCCATGCCTACGGTCGTCGAAAGGTTGTCCCTTCAGTACCGCTTCGTCGAGGTCCGCGTTCATGGATTCCGGGTTCGCTGCTCCGCAGCGCCCCGGAACGACGACGGAAGCGGGGATAGCGAACAATGGCAAGGGCGCGTCGCCGAGCGCTTTCAGCGCCCATAATCCGCGGCGCCGGTCGAGGTCGAGCGAGCGCAGCGCATCGGCGGCGGCAAGGCGTTCCAAGGCGGTACGGCCAAGGCCGCTGCGACGCCACAAATCCTGCGCGTCGCTATAGCCGCCGCCGCGCGCCGCAACGAGACGTTCGGCGTCGGCCTCGGAGAACCCCTTCACCTGGCGCAGCCCGAGGCGCAGCGCCATCCGGCCGCCCATTTTGTCGTTCCCGCGAAAGCGGGAATCCATGACCACCGACGGCTCCCGAGCCCCGTTGACCGGTGTTCCTGGGTTCCGGGTTCGCGAGCAATGCTCGCGCCCCGGAATGACGGCAGAGGGGTTCTCCTCAAGCGGCTCCAGCGTGCAGTCCCACTCGCTGTAATTCACATCGACCGGGCAGACCTCGACGCCGTGCTCCCTGGCGTCGCGGACGATCTGCGCCGGGGCGTAGAACCCCATCGGCTGGCTGTTCAACAGCGCGCAGGCGAAGATGTCGGGGTGGAAGCACTTGATCCAGGCCGAGACGTAGACGAGGAGCGCAAAGCTCGCGGCATGGCTTTCCGGGAAGCCGTAGGTGCCGAACCCCTCGATCTGGTCGAAGCAGCGGGTCGCGAAATCGGCCGCGTAGCCGTTTCCCAGCATGCCGGCGATGAATTTCTCGCGGAACAGGTGGATGTCGCCGTTGCGCTTGAAGGTCGCCATCGCGCGGCGCAGCCGGTCGGCCTCCTCCGGCATGAACCCGGCGCCGACGATCGCGATCTTCATCGCCTGTTCCTGAAAGAGCGGCACCCCCAAGGTCTTGCCGAGCACCTGGCGCAATTCGTCGGAGGGGTATTCGACCGCCTCCTTCCCCGCGCGGCGGCGCAGATAGGGGTGCACCATGTCGCCCTGGATCGGCCCCGGCCGCACGATCGCGACCTCGATCACGAGGTCGTAGAACGCGCGGGGCTTGAGGCGCGGCAGCATCGACATCTGGGCGCGGCTCTCGACCTGGAAGACGCCCAAGGAATCGGCCCGGCTCAGCATGTCGTAAACCTCGGGCCGCTCGGAGGGGATCGTCGCCAGGTCCCAGGTGCGGCCGTAATGCCGCTCGATCAGCGAGAAGGCGCGGCGGATGCAGGTCAGCATGCCGAGCGCCAGGATGTCGATCTTCAGGATTTGGAGCGCGTCGAGATCGTCCTTGTCCCATTCGATGACGGTGCGGTCGTCCATCGCCGCGTTGGCGATCGGCACCAGTTCGCTGAGTGGCCCGCGGGTGATGACGAAACCGCCGACATGCTGCGACAGGTGGCGGGGAAAGCCGATCAATTCGCCGGCGAGGTCGAGCGCGAGGCGCAGATTGCGGTCCGCGGGGTCGAGCCCGGCTTCGCGCACCCGCTGGTCGGCGATGGCCTCACTTGACCAGCCCCACACCATGCCGGCGAGCGCGGTGACAACATCGCCCGACAGGCCCAAGGCCTTGCCGACCTCGCGGATCGCGCCGCGGGCGCGGTAGCAGATCACCGTCGCGGCCAGCCCGGCGCGGTCGCGGCCGTATTTCTCGTAGATGTACTGAATGACCTCCTCGCGCCGCTCGTGCTCGAAATCGACGTCGATGTCGGGCGGCTCGCCGCGCGCGGCGCTGATGAAGCGCTCGAACAACACGTCGATCCGCGCCGGGTCGACCGCGGTGATGCCGAGGCAGTAGCAGACGACCGAATTGGCCGCCGAGCCGCGCCCCTGGCACAGGATGCCGCGCGAGCGGGCGAAGGCGACGATATCGTGCACGGTCAGGAAATAGCGCGCGAAACCAAGCTGCTCGATCAGCGCCAGCTCATGCTCGATCAGCCCGCGGATGCGGTCCGGGATAGCCCTCCTATCTCCCTCTCCCCCACCGGGGGCGGAGAGGGTCGGGGTGAGGTGGGGGATTCCAGAGCGCTCGCCGACATCCACCTCACCCTCCCATCGCTTCGCGACGGGCCCCTCCCTCTCCCCCCTGAAGGGCGGAGAGGGGTGAGCTGAAAACCGCTCTTCGGCGCCCTGCCAGGCGAGGACGGCGAGGCGCTGCTGCGGCGTCATCCCGGCCATTCCGCTTTCCGGGGGCACCGGCTCCTCGGGGTATTCGTAGCGCAACTCGTCGAGGCTGAAATGGCAACGCCCGGCGATTTCGAGCGTGCGGGCGAGCGCGTCCTCGTGGCCGCGGAACAGCCGCGCCATCTCGGCCTCCGGCTTCAGATGGCGCTCGGCGTGGGCGGCGAGGCGAAACCCGGCCTTGTCGATCGTGCAATGCTCGCGGATGCAGGTCAGCACGTCCTGCAACGGCCGCCGCTCGGGGACGTGGTAGAGCACGTCGCCGAGCGCGACGAGCGGCAACCCGGCGCGGTCGGCGAGCGCGGCGAGGCGGGCAAGGCGGCGCGCGTCGTCGCCGCGGTAGAGGTAATGCGCGGCGAGATAGGCGCGACCCCGAAAATCCGCCGCGACCCGAGCGGTGAATTCCGTGACATGATAGTCCCTTGGGCCGTTCTCAGAGGGCAGCACGATGACGATCTGCCCTTCGCCGTGGGTGGCGACATCGGCGTAATCGAGATGGCATTCGCCCTTCGGCGCGCGCCGTTTGCCGAGCGTCAACAGGCGCGTCAGCCGGCCATAGGCGGCGCGGTCCTGCGGGTAGGCCAGGAGGCTTTCGCCGTCCCTCAGGTCGAGCCGGACGCCGATGACGAGCCGGATGCCGGCGCTCTTCGCCGCCTGATGCGCGCGCACCAGGCCAGCGACGCTGTTGCGGTCGGTGATCGCGATCGCCCGGTGACCGAGCGAGGCCGCAGTCGCCACCAGTTCGCCCGGATGCGAGGCGCCGCGCAGGAACGAGAAATTGCTGGTGACCTGCAATTCGGCATAACCCGGTCCGGCCGCCGCGCCATTGCCGCCGGACGCCGGCGCCCGCTTCCGGTTCCCCGGCCCGGCGCCGCCGGTGCCGATCGTGCGGGACAGCCGGTTGAAGGCGTTCGGCGGCAATTCCGGCATTGCGGGCCTCAGGCCCCGGGCTCAGGCAAAGATGCCGTGGACGAACCAGCGCGGCGGCGGCTGTCCATTTGGGCCAAAGCCGGGCAGTCCGGTGCGCAACAGCCAGAAGCGGCGGCCTTCCTCGTCCTCGACCCGGTAGTAGTCGCGGATCGCATCAACCGCGGCGGATCCGTCCTCAGTCCACCACTCCTCGGCGATGCGCTCGGGGCCGTCGGCGCGCCTTACCCGATAGGGCCGCCGCCGCCAGGTAAAGCGGAACGGCGGATCGTCGGGCAACAGCCACGCCGCCGCGATCGGCTCGGGCGGCACGAACAGGCGGATGGGGCGCGGGGGTTGGGCAGGAGCGCGGTGAACTCCCTCCCCCGCTTGCGGGGGAGGGTTGGGGTGGGGGATAACGCCGACCGGCACATTGACCGACGCGCGCTCCGGGATATGGCTGGCATGCGGTTCGAGGCGGCTCAGCGCATCCTGTCCGAGACGGGCGCCGAGGCGGTCGAGCAGCGGCGCAAAGCCTCCACCCCAGCCCTCCCCCGCACGCGGGGGAGGGAGTGCCGCCGCGATCTGCTCGGCCGGCAGAGGTTCGGCGGCGAACAATGCCAGGATCATGTCCTCGACCCCGAGCCCGGGATCGACCGTATCGAGCTTTGCCGTCAGGAGGCCGGCGAGATGGCGGGGATCGCGGCTCGGCCGGGCGGTGCCGAGGCGGATATGCTCGACCCTTCCGTCCACCCGATGAAAGGCGAGGGCGAGCCGGCGCGCCCCCATCCCCTCGCGCGCCAGGCGCGCCGCCAGATCATCGCTCAGCCGCGCGATGGCGCGGGCGAGGTCGGCCGGGTCGGCGATCGGCTCGGCAAAGCTGAGGCGCACCCGCCGCACCGGCGCCTCGCCCAACGGCGACAACGGCTCCGGCAGATCGCCCAATGCCTGGTCGAGGCGGCGCGCCACCTGTTCGCCGAAACGGCGGGCGAGCGCGTCGCGCGGCATCGGATAGAGTTCGCCGACCCGCTTGAGCCCGACCCGGCGCAATCCGGCGGCGGTGGCCGGATCGAGCCGCAAGGCTTCGACCGGCAACGGCATCAGCGCCGCGCGCTCCTCGCCGGGCATCGGCAAGGCCGGCTTGCCGCTCGCTGCCGCGAAATGGGCCAATGCCCAGGCGGCGCCCACCGTGCCGGAGACGGCGATGCGGTGAGCGATATTCCGATGCGAGAGACGCCGCGCCAGATCGGCGGCGAGCGCCGCCTCGCCGTTCCACAGATGGGCGCAGCCGGTGATCTCGATCTTGATGCCGTTCTCCCCATCCGGCGCCGTCCACGGGCTGTAGCGGGTGCACCATTCGGCCAGCCGGGTCAGCGCCGCCCTATCAGCTTGGGGCTCGGCCGCGGTGGTGAGAAGGCCGGGCAGGAAGGACAGCGCGTCGGCCAGCGCCATGCCCGGGGCCAGCCCGCAGGCCGCGGCGGCAGGGTTGACCGCGGCGATGAGACGCCGCCCGCCGGAAGCCATCACCGTGGCGAAAGACGGCTCGTCAGCCGGCCCGCCGTCGCGCAGGTTCGGCACCGAGCCGAGCCGGCGCAGCCGGTCGATCGGCCAGTCCGGCAGAAACAGATACATGACCCGTCGCATCGGCGACCTCCCCATCCCACACGGCCGGCATGCCGCCGCGCACGCGCAACAATTCGATCCGCCAGCGCGGCCGGCCGAGGCCGGGTTCGTTCGCGATGTCGATCGAGGGCAGCGCCGCGACCCGCCAGCGGGTCAGGGCCGCGCTTGGCCGCGCGCGTTCGGCGGCCGCCTCTCCGGCAGTGCGCCAGCGCCGCAGCAACAGGGCGGTGACGCCGGAACGCTCGGCGGCGAGCTGCAGGCGGCGGCCCGCGATCATCGGCAGATGCCCGATCTCGCCGACCACCGCAGCGAGGCCCGGCACCCGCAATCCCTCCTCGATCGCCCACAGCCGCTCGTCGTCATGCGGCGCCCGGACCAGCACCAGGCGGGCCGGGTCGAGCCCGTGCGCGAAGAGGCCGGGGCCGTAGAGATCCGGCCGTCCGAGGCA
>DATLTH010000698.1:0-5792 GCA_035533695.1 Allostellaceae bacterium
TTCGCCGTGCACGGCCTCGGCGGCTTTCAGCTGCGCCGCGTCGCGTTGCCGGGTCACTTCGCCGATCGTCATCCGTTGCGTGCCGATCGCCGCGTCGCGCTCGGCCAATGCCGCTTTGAGCGCCGCCGTTTCCTCGATGAATGCCTGCAAGCGCTCGTCGGGCACCGCCTGCGCGGTATCCGAGAAGCGGCTCATCAGCAGGTAGGCGGTGTTCGGCAGGTCGATGTAGAGGGTCGAGCGCGGCATGTCCAAACCGCGCTGCGAGGCGAGCGCGACGATATAGGGCGCGCGCGGCAATCCGTTGCTCGTTTCGATATGATCGTCGCTGCGCCGTTCGAAGGTAACAACGTCGTGATTCTCCCCTTCGATTGCGAGCGCCGATCCGACCAGCGCGCGTTGTGAATAAAACTGCGAATACGGGAATACATTGGATAACTTTTCCTTGAATTCCTCGCGGGTCAACTCGCGGACGTGATATGGATTTACGTCGCTGCCGGTGTGCGAATAGACTTCGCTGTCGGGCGAACTGATCACCAGCAGCCCATCGGGGCGCAGCACCCGGCGAATTTCGGCAAGGAACCGCTCCTGCTCGTAAAGGTGCTCGAGCGTCTCGAACGATACGACGACATCGGCGCTGTCGCCGGGCAGCGGCAATTGGACCGCGTTGCCCCGCACAAAGTGCAAATTGGGCCGCCGATAGGCGCCGGCGGCGTGCCGGACGGCGTCCGCCGCGAAATCGATGCCGACGACGGACCGCGCCACCTGGGCGAGCAGAGCCGAGCCGTAGCCTTCCCCGGACGCGACGTCGATCACGTCCTTCCCCCGGCACAGCAGACGAGCAAAACAATAGCGGTGGAGGTGTTCGTATTCGATTTGTCCCCGCGCGGCAGAGGTCATCCGCTCGCCGGTAAACTCAAGGGGAGCCGGCGGGCTTTCCGCAGCGAAGATTTCACCCATTACGATTTCCCGTCATCCGCGTTCGATTGTTGGCGCGCCCGCCAAACGCCAAGCACTTTCGACGATCGGCCATGATGGATGCCGGCCTGCGGGAGCGTCAACGGCATACGCCCCATCCGCTCGAACGCTTGTTCGCAAGCCGCCAATGGGGCCGGCTTCCAGGCGCTCGTCGCCGCGACAATCTCATGGATTGGCAGGAATCCCCAGCACCGCGCGCCGGGCAACCCGACGCTTCCAGGGAAATGGCCGGGATTTCTGCGGCTCCTTCGCCGTGCTACACTATGCTCGTACGATGTGGACGGCAGCGGGATGTGACCGGGCACATGACTGATCCGATCATCATTGCCGGCCATTCTCATGTCGGCGCGCTGATCGGGCGGGCTACGAAAGGCGATTGCTTTTTGCAACCCGTCGAGGGGCACGAGAGGATCTTCGGGCTGCAGGGTCCGTTTCCGCGCACCCTGAATTATTGGAGAGCGCTCAAGCGTTTCGCCCCGGGACACTCGATCGCCCTGCTGTGGGGAGGCAACCAACACAACACGCTGTTCCTCGTCGAACAGCCCTTGCGGTTCGACTTGCTGCCGCGAGCCTTGCAGTCGCTGCCGGTGGACGAGGATGCGGTCATCGTCCCGGAGACGCTCGTCCGGGCGAAGTTTCGCACTCTCCTCGGCGACCGGCACGAAGGCGGCCTGCACGACCTGTTCACCGATCTGAAGGCGCAGACCCGTTCCCGGATCGCTTTGGTCGGGACGCCGCCGCCACCCGTGTCGAATAGTCATCGGCAAGTCGGGCTGACGCCACCCGCCATAAGACTGAAGCTCTGGCATGTGCTGAAAGAGATTTACCAGGAGGAAGCCGAGCGGTATGGGGTGGAATTCATCGCCATTCCGGACAACGTCACCGACGAGTCCGGCTTTCTGAAGCAGGAATTCTGGACCGAGGATGTGACGCATGCCAATCCGGCCTATGGCCGGGTGATGCTCGATCGCTTGGCGCAAGAGCTTTAGAATGCTCGGAAATTCGGCTGGTTTGGGGAAATCGACGAATGGCTGTGCCGCATCCCTATAAATCGGCGCCAAAATCCTCATTCTGGTCACGCGCCGTGGCGGCGGATTGGAGCCCCGCCGAGGTCGTGCAGGTCGCTGGTTCGCGCGAGATTTTAATACGCAAAGGCGACAGAGTCGTCTCCGCGGGCAGTTGCTTCGCGTCGAATATCGTTCCTTACCTGGAGAAAGCGGGACTGACATATTTAAGAACAGAAACAACGCACCCGGCCTTCCAGGATCTGGAACCGGAACCTCTCGGTTATGCAAAATTCTCCGCCGCTTATGGAAACATCTACACCGCGCGGCAACTTTTGCAACTCTTGAAGCGCAGCTTGAAAACCTTTTCGCCCGTGGAGGATCGCTGGCCGGCGGGAGATGACATCGTCGACCCGCTGCGACCTGGCCTGCAATACCGGGCGCGCTCCGATCGGGAATTTGATCTTCTGACCGCCCAACACCTTCGCAAGACATACGACGCATTCGAAAGTGCTGATGTATTCGTCTTCACCCTGGGCCTCACCGAAGGATGGGTTTCGCGGCTGGACGGTACGGTGTTTCCGGCCTGCCCGGGCACGGTTGCCGGTTCCTTTGACCCTGAGCGTCATGAATTCAAGAATTTCAGCGTCTCGGAGGTCGTCGCGGACCTCGATGAGTTCATTACTCTGCTGCGTCGCAGCAATCCCGATGTACGGCTGATCATCACTGTTTCACCGGTTCCTCTCGTCGCAACGGCGACCGGCGGCCACGTTCTGAGTGCAAGCGTTTACAGCAAGTCGGTGCTGCGCGTCGCGGCTGGCGAGATCGCGAAACATCACCCGGACGTTACTTATTTCCCCGCTTACGAGATTGTCACCGGTCCCCAGGCTCCGGAGCATTTTTTCGAGACGGACAGGCGGAACGTCAGCCAAGCCGGGGTTGAGGCGGTCATGAGCGCCATGCTGGCGCACTGCGAGGTGGAAGCCGGCGATGATGCAGGGCTGCCAATCGCGCCGCCAACCGGGCACCCGCGGCGAAGCGACGGGAGCGTCGCGTCGAAGATGTCCCAGTTGATCGTCGCAGCGGAATGCGAGGAAGCCCTGGCCGACCCGGCATCCCCGTCGCTTCGCGCATCCACGATTGGCCGCGATCTCGATGTGCTCTTCGAAGAGCAGAACCGGGCGGCGGAACCTGCGCTCGCGACGGAAACAGTGAAGACCGAAAACGCGACATTGCGGGCGGAGTGTTCCGTCCTTCGGTCGGTCTTGGCCAATGAGCGGGCGGCGCGAGACGCCGAGTTGAGTCGAGCGATATCCGAGCGGGACGCCGCGGCGGCACAATCCGCGAGATGGTTCGAGGCGGTCATCGCTTCCCCGGCCGATTGCTATCCTGCGGTGCGGGCACCGCATCGGCAGCGCCACTGGTGGCGCTACCTCGCGCGTCGTTTCGGCGGCAGGCGCGCCAGGCTGTCGCCGCTGGCGCTGGCCGCGCGGGCGCGCGACGCTCAGCAATGGGAATTGGCGGTCCGGTACTACCGCGACGCCCTCGATCTTGAGCCGAACGAATAGGGCATTTGGCTTCAGTGCGGGCATGCTCTCCGGGCTGCCGGCAAGGTGTCAGAGGCAGAGGCGGCTTATCGCAAGGCGCTCGATCTCGACGCCGAAAACGCGGAAATCCGGCAAAAGCTCGACGATGTCTTGAGGCTCCGGCAATCGAACGAGCCGGCCGACAGCTTGGCCTGCGGGAAAAGCGGCGCCGGCGTCGGGGCCACGTGATCCGCTGTGCGCTCGCTATGCCGGCCGATAGATCCCGAAAAAATTCTCCGGGCGCAGTCGCTTGGTTGCCAGGTAATGGCGATCCATTTCCCAGATCCAGTCGAATATCGACTTGTCCAAAGGCGCGGTCAGGTCGTAATTGGGCCCGTACATCGTGTCGAAGAAGCGCCGGCAGATGCTCAGATACGGAACGAAGTGCTCGGTGGCGAAGCGGTCGTTGATCGCCGGCAGGATGTGTTCCGAGCGGGCGCATTCCATGCCGCTCAGACTGGTGTCGGCCTCCCAGATCTCGTCATCAATCAGCGGCGCGGCATAGGCGATGTGGTTGAGCCGGTGCCGGGCCGGTAACAATTTCCAGATCGCCAGCACGATTTCGCGGGTTTCCGGCCACATCAAATAGCCGTTGCGCGTCACCACATCGGTCGTGATGAAGACGCCGCCCGGCCGCAACGCGCGGGCGACCTGGTCCATCAGCCATTCCAGCTCGATCACGTGATGCAGTGCGGCATGGCAGAACACGACATCGAACGCGCCGCGCGGCAGTTCGACGGTATTGAGGTCGGCCTCGACGAATTCGAGATTGAGCGCCATGTCGCCGGCGCGCTGCCGACCCAGTTCGAGCAGGTCGGGGTTGATGTCCATGCAGACGATCGCGGCCTCGCGCGCATTCTGCGCAATGACGATCTCAACCCCGCCGGGACCCGAGCCGAGCGACAGCATCCGGGCCGCCCCCGCGCGATCGCGCAGTCGTTGCGCGACATGGCCGACAAGGTCGTTGCCGGTCAGCTGCCGGATCAAGTCGGCGGAACGAACCTCGACCTCGGTCCACGCCGCCGGGACCGGCTGCATCAGGTGTTTGAGAGCCTGATCGTCCTGGTACACCCGGCCGTAATGCTCGATCTCCTCGCGGACGTGCTCGTCGTATTCTGCCGTACCGGGGATCGGGTGGTGGTGCGGGGCATCGTCTGTCATTTCGACCCTTGCCGCTGAAGATGCCGACCGCGCCTTGCCCTCGGGGCCGCCGGGCGGCGTCAAACGATCTGTCTGTGCCGGAAATCCGCGATCTGCGCCGGGCTGTAGCCGAGCCGGGCGAGGATTTCGTCGTTGTGCTCGCCGAGCTTGGGCGCGACGCCGATATGGGGCGGCGTCGCGGAGAAATGCCACGGTGAGCCGTGGACCTTCAGCCGCTTGCCGTATTGGGGATAATCGACTTCGGTGACGTATCCGTTGGCCACCACGTCGGGATCGTTCGCGGCTTCGAGCAGGGTGTTGATCGGCGCCGCGACGATGTCGGCGCCGCGGAGCCGCGCCACCCAATCCTCGCGCGTTCCGGTCGCGAACAACTCGTCGAGCATGCCGAGCAGGGAAGCGCGTTTTTCGTCGGATGAAATGATCACGCCGAGATCGCCGAAGCCGGCCTTGTCGAGCGTCTCGAAAAAGCCGAGCGCGGTCATCGCGGTGTGCCACGGGCGGTTGCCGCCCAGCTGGAACACCAGCGGCTTGCCGTCGCGGTCGTTGAAGCTGGCGCTGAGGCCGGGGCGCTGCGCCGTGCCGGTGACGCGGGCCTGGCCGGTGACCGGGTCCTGGTTGCGCCACATCGCCGTCGTCAGGGTCCAGCCCATCAGCCGGATCTGGCCGCCGAGCAACGAGCAATCGACCTTCTGTCCGATGCCGGTGGCGCGGGCACAGGTCAGCGCGGCAAGCGCGCCGCCAAAGGCGAGGATCGCGCAGGTCTCATCGGCAACCGAGACGATGCCGGTTTTCAGTCGCTGGCCCGGCGTCGAATAGGCTTCGGCGATGCCGCCCAAGGCCTGCGCCATCGAATCGGTGCCCGGCAGGGCGGCATGCGGCCCCTTCGGGCCGTAGCCCGAGACCGACACGTAGACGAGCTTCGGGTTGACCTGCCGCAATTCTTCGTAGCCGAAGCCGTTCTTTTCGGCCGCGCCGGGCCGGAAGTTCTGCCCGAAAATGTCCGCCTGCGCGACCAGCTTGCGGAGGATCTCGCGGCCCTCCGGGGTTTTCAGATTCAGCGTGAGGC
>DATLTH010000699.1:0-2686 GCA_035533695.1 Allostellaceae bacterium
CTGGAACGGACGGACTATGCGCAGCCGATCGACATCGACGGCGACACGACGCCGGTCGGGATCATCGCTCGGCTGGAGCACGTCCTCGACCGGATGGACGTAGAGATCGAAGAGCAACGCCGCCGCGTCGCCGGCGCGAAAGCCCGGCTGGCCGGCTTCGAGCCGCGCCTCGGCGAGACGTTCCCCTTGCAGGGCGAACTGAATGACAAGCTGGCCCAGCTCGCGGAGATTGAGGCGGACCTCGCCGGCACCGAGAGCTCGGTCAACGCGAACCGTCCGGCGCAGCCAAGGGCAATCGCAGCCTAACGGCATCAGCCTTCCGATAGCCCCCTTCCCTGCCCGCCGCTCATGCCTGATCGCAACCGCCGGAAAGCAGGCAGCGGGCGCGAAATGAACCAAGAGGAAATGGAAAGAGAGCGGAGGCAGGAAACGGCTGCCGCATCTCCGTCCGCCGCCGCAAGGGTTCGTCGCGCTGTGCGCTCCCGTGCTGCGCACGCCCTTGCCCCGGCTGTTCGGGATGCGGCGCGCGGGAGGGGTCTTCCCGAAGCACAGGGAGGATGAAACCCTAATCTACAGGAGCCAGCCATGGCCGAACTTCGCAGCGTCGATCCCCGTACCCTCCAATCCAATCCGAACAATCCGCGCCGCACGCCGGTGCCGCCGGCGATGGACGAACAACTGATCGCCTCGATCAAGGCCGTCGGCATCATTCAGCCGCCTTGCGTGACCCCGAAGGACGACGGGCTGATGATCGTCATCGGCAACCGCCGGGTGAAGGCGTCGATCAAGGCGGAGCTGCCTGTCATCGACGTGCTGGTGTGCGATGCCGACGAGGCTGCCGACGCGATGCGCTCGGTCGCCGAGAACCTGATCCGCGCCTCGATGTCGAGCGTGGACATCTGGCGCGCGATCGAGCGGCTCGAAGCGCAGGGCTGGAACGAGCAGGCCATCGGCGACGCGCTCGCGCTGCCGGTTCGCACCGTCCGCCGCCTCAAGCTGCTGGCGCATCTGCATCCGCCGATGCTCGACGTGATGGCGCTCGGCAGCATGCCGAATGAAGAGCAACTGCGCATCATCGCGGCTGCCACGCGCGAGGAACAGGCGCAGGTCTGGAAGAAGCACAAGCCGAAGAAGGGCCAGACCGACATCGCCTGGCATGAGGTCGCTCGCGCTCTCGCCAAGCGCCGCATGCCGGCCTCGGCCGCCCAATTCGGCGACGATCTGGCGAAGGCTTACGGCATCGTCTGGGAGGACGACCTGTTCGCCCCGTCGGGAGAGGACAGCCGCTACACCACCAACGTCGAGGGGTTCTTCGGCGCCCAGCAGGAGTGGCTGCAGAACAACCTGCCGGAGCGCGGCACCCTCCTGCCGGTGAACGACTACGGCCAGGGCCAACTGCCGAAGAAGGCCGAGCGCGTCTACAGCAAGCCCGGCAAGACCGATCTGGTCGGGCACTTCATCGATGCGCGCACCGGCGAGGTGCAGACCGTCGCCTATCGGCTGCCCGAGCCGAAGAAGGCCGCCAAACCAGCGGACGGCACCAGGCCCACGGCCGGTCCGGTGTCCGGCGGAAGCGACGACGAAGACGCGCCGACCGTGCGAACCCGCCCCGACGTGACGCAGAAGGGCGTCGCCATGATCGGCGACCTGCGCACCGATGCACTACATCAGGCGCTCGCCGACACGCCGATCGAGGACGATACCCTGTTCGGCCTGCTGATTCTCGCCTTCGGCGGCGACAACGTCTCCGCCGACAGCGGCAGCGACCTGCGCGGGGAAGACCGTCGGGCAATCTGCTGCGAGATCACCGAAGGCGGTGTGCTGACGGCCGACCTCGATCTGCTGCGCCAGGCCGCGCGGCGCATGCTGATCGGTGTGCTGTCGTGCCGGGAGAACCGCTCACAGAGCGGGCCCTTCGCCCGGATCGCCGGCGAGGCGATCGGCGCCTCGCTCCTTCTGCCGAACATGGCGACCGAGGAGTTCCTGTCGTGCCTGTCGCGCGGCGCGCTGGAGACCGCCGCCAGGGCCGAGAGCGTCAACATCGCACCCCGCGCGAAAGACACGCGGGCGCGCATGGTCACGCGCTTCAAGGACGGCACTTTCGTCTATCCGGGCGCACTCTTCCGGCTGACACCGGAGGAGCAGGAAGCGGCGGCTGAACGTCCGCCCGGTCGCCACGGCGCCGGCTGGGTCGGCCCGGTGACCGGCGAAGATGGCGAAGACGGCAGTGCCGACCCGGAAGCCGGCGACGAAGACGCTGCCGGCTTCGACAACGACGATCCGGCGGAGCGCGAAGCCGCCTGACCCGACCGCAGCGCCTGCCCTGGCCACAGCACCGGGGCAGGTGCGCTCTATCCCGAGGACATCGCCATGACCCATCTCTCTCCGGATGGCGGAGCCATGTCACCGCCATCAACGATCAGACACCCGGCACCGACCCGATCGTCATCCGCGCGCCCGGCTTTTCCGCACCCGCTCAACCGCATGCTGCTGACCCTGCAGATCGACTTCCGCCGCGCGCGTCTGGCCGAACTCGAAACCGAGATGGTCGCCGCCTGTGAGGCGGCCGCCCTGGGCACGCGCTCCCGGATAAATGCCGCCTCCCACAGCAGGCACTGGGACCGGACCACCTGGCATCGCTACCTCGCGGCGGCGATGCGGCTGGAGGCGACCTACGGCCCCCGCA
>DATLTH010000700.1:0-2338 GCA_035533695.1 Allostellaceae bacterium
GGACAATGTGATCGAGATCCTGCGCGACAATCTGGACCGCTTGTGGCGCGGCGAAACGCAATTGCGCAACCAAATCGTCTGAGAGGAAACCATGGCCGCCGCCTACGAGACGCATCGCGCCCAGCTCAAAGCCATCCTGTCGGCCTGGGGCATGCCCGACGACAATGCCGAAACCACGGCCGACGTGCTGTCGTGGGCCGATCTGCACGGCGTCGACAGCCACGGCATGTCGATGATCCCGGGCTATGACCGGCTGCGCCGCGCCGGGCGCGCCAACATGCAGGCGCGGCCGCGCATCGTGAAGGAAACGCCGGTCTCCGCATTGGTCGACGGCGACGGCGGGCTCGGCCACGTGCCGGCGCATTTCGCGATGCAGGTGGCGATCGGCAAGGCGAAAGAGATCGGCATGGCGATCACGGCGGTCAGGAACTCGGCGCATTTCGGCGCGACCGGCTATTACACGCTGATGGCGGCGAACGAGGGGCTGATCGGCATGGCGTGCACCAGCGCGTCCTCGATCCAGGTCGCGCCGACCTTCGGCAAGGAAGCCAAGCTCGGCACCGACCCGTGGTCGTTCGCCGCGCCCTCCGCCGACGGGCCGCCCTTCCTGCTCGACATGGCGACGACAACGGTGGCGGCCGGGCGCATCCGCAACAAGGCCAACGAGGGGCTCGAATGCCCGCCCGGCTGGGTTCTCAACAGGGACGGGCTGCCCAGCACCGATCCCTTGGAGGCGCGCGAGAAGGGCGGGTTTCTGACTTCGCTCGGCGGCTCGCCGGAGAATTCGAGCTACAAGGGTTACGGCCTCGCCGTGATGGTCAACATCCTCGGCGCCTGTCTCTCGGGCGCGACCTTGATCACCGACCCGATGCACACAAAGAAGCCGCAGGGCAACGATATCGGCCACTGCTTCATCGCCATCGATCCGGGGCTGTTCCGCGAGCCCGAGGAATTCACCGCCGATGTCGCGCGTCTCTGCAACGATTTGCGGGCGACAAAACCGGTCGATCCGGCACAGCCCGTAATGGTGGCGGGCGATCCGCAGTGGAACAATGCGGCGCGGCGCATGCAGGACGGGATTCCGGTCGGGGCGGGCCTCCTCGGCCAGATACGGCAGATCGCCCAAGCCGCGGCCGCACCCTGGCTGTTGGATTGAGCCGCGGGTTGCGTGGCGGCCAGCGCCGGGCGGCTGGGGCTTCTTGAAGGCATCGCGCGGCGGTTTAAATATTGCTGCGGTGAAACCTCGCCATTTCTGCGCCGTTATGGCTGGACGGTGCGGCGCACCATCCGCAGGGTTCTCGGCACGATGAAACGGATTTGGTCAGCGCTGGCATTGCTGGGCGCGGCGACCCTTCTCTCGCTTGAGCCGATTGCGGCGCTCGCCGCCGCGGCGATCCCCGCGATCGGCGGCGCGGCGGTGCCGAGCCTCGCGCCGATGCTGACGCGCATCACCCCCGGGGTTGTCAACATCGCGGTGCAAGGCCGGGTGCGCGAGCAGAACCCGTTGTTGCAGGACCCGTTTTTCCGCCGGTTTTTCAATTCGCCGCAGGGCCAGGCACAGACCGAGGAGCGCGAGACCCAGGCGACCGGGTCCGGGGTCATCGTCGATGCCGCGCAGGGCTATGTGCTGACCAACGGCCACGTCGTCGAGAACGCGACCCGCATCGAGGTCACCACCAAGGACAATCGGCGCTTCACCGCACACCTGATCGGCCGTGATGCCGAGACCGACATTGCGGTGCTGCAGATCCCGGCCACCAACCTGACCGCCGTGCCGATGGGCGATTCCGACAAGCTGCAGGTCGGCGATTTCGTTCTCGCCATCGGCAACCCGTTCGGCCTCGGCCAGACCGTCACCTCGGGCATCGTCAGCGCCTTGGGCCGCAGCGGCCTCGGCATCGAGGGCTACGAAGATTTCATTCAGACCGACGCGTCGATCAACCCGGGCAATTCGGGCGGCCCGCTGGTCAACCTGCTCGGGGAATGCGTCGGCATCAGCACCGCGATCCTGGCCCCGGGCGGCGGCAATATCGGGATCGGCTTTGCGGTCCCGATCAACATGGCGCGCCGGGTTATGGAGCAGCTGGTCCGCTATGGCGAGGTGAAGCGCGGCCGGATCGGCGTGGCGATCCAGGACCTGACCCCGGATCTGGCGCAAGCGATGCATACCGCGCACACCGAGGGCGCGGTGATCGCCCGGGTCGATCGCGGCTCGCCGGCCGAACGCGCGGGGTTGCACCGCGGCGATCTGGTCGTCGCCGTCAACGGCCTGCCGGTGCGCAGCGGAACGCAGTTGCGCAACACGATCGGCCTCACGCGCATCAACAGCAACGTCGAC